>JBEKQR010000410.1:0-4081 GCA_049519515.1 Candidatus Korobacteraceae bacterium | reverse complement strand
GTTCCCTCAGGGGCTAAAGCCCGCATTTTTGTTGGCTCTGGACGGCGTGGCTCAAGGCACCCCAGCAAGTCAAATGCGGACTTGCTGGGGACCCCGCGAAGCCACGCCCTTTCAAAGCACTACTTTTGAAACAAGCGCTAGTCAATGAGAATTGTTAAAAGCAGCGGAGAGATCGTGTAAGCTGGGCGCTGGCTGCTTGTGTACCAATCGAGAAGTTCCCTCTCCGGGGCTCCCGCAAGTCTCCTGTTTGCTTGCCGGGATGGATATGGCTTGAGAGTTGGCATGAGAAATCGCCTGTTTGTGTTCTGGCAAGCGCGGATGCATCGCTTGGCGCCGGTGTTTGCCGGCTGGCTGCTGCTGGCGCTGGCGCCTGCGGCGTTGTTGGCGCAGACGGCGAAAACTGCCCGTGCCGCCGAGGCCATCGGCAGATTCCGCAATCCGCCGCTGCAGCTTCAACTGGAGGAGAAATTTCTCGCCATTCCCAGCCCGCAGCTCGCTGAGAAGCACCTGCTGGCGCTAAGTTCGGCGCCTCACGTTGCCGGCAGCGCGGAAGACCGCATGACCGCGGAGTACGTTGCCGGCAAGTTCCGGGAAGCCGGTCTCGAAACCCGTATCGATGTCTACAAGGTGTGGTTCAACTACCCGAGCGAGATACTGGTCGAGATGCTGACGCCGCAAGGGCCGCGCCCGGCCGGCCCCCATCGCGAGCGCGTCGATGGCGATCCCTACCAGGACGACCCGCGAGTGATGGCGCCGTTCATGAGCGGCTCGCCCTCGGGCGACGTGCAAGGGGAGGTGGTCTACGCCAATTACGGCCGCCCGGAAGATTACAAGAAGCTGAAAGCGATGGGCGTCAGCACCAAGGACAAAATCGTGCTGGTGCGTTATGGAAAGATTTTTCGCGGCGTCAAGGCTGCGGCGGCGCAGGAGAACGGCGCGGCCGGGCTCATTGTTTACTCCGACCCGATGGACGACGGCTATTTTCGGGGCGATCCCTATCCCAAGGGACGCTATCGGCCGGAAACCGCGGCGCAGCGCGGCTCCATCGAGCTGATGTACCGCTATCCCGGAGATCCCACCACACCGGGAGTGGCCTCCGTCCCCAGCCTGCCGGAGGCGCAGCGGATTCCGCCCGAGCAGGCCAAAAACCTCCCCAAGGTTCCGGCGACGCCGCTTTCCTCCGCCGATGCCGCACCCATCCTCAAGCAACTGGAAGGACCGGCCTCGCCGCGCGAGTGGCAGGGAGCCTTGCCGTTCACTTATCACCTGGGTCCGGGTCCGGTGAAAGTGCGCCTGTGGCTACGCCAGGACTACCGCTTGCGCACCATCTGGAACGTGATCGGCACGGCGCCGGGCGCGGAGGAGCCGGGGCAGTGGGTCATCGCCGGCAATCATCGCGATGCCTGGGAGTTTGGCGCCTCTGATCCGGGCAGCGGCACGGCGGCCATGCTGGAGGCGGTGCACGGCATCGGCGAGCTGTTGAAGAGCGGCTGGCGCCCGCGGCGCACCATCGTCTTTGCCAGTTGGGATGCCGAAGAGCAAGGCATGATCGGCTCGACCGAGTTTGTCGAGCAGTATGCGGCCGGGTTGAGCAACGCCGTGGCGTATTTCAACATGGATATCGGCGTCTCCGGGACCATCTTCGGCGCCGCCGGCGTCCCCAGCCTCAAGAATTTTCTGGTCGAAGTGACGCGCGCGGTGCCCAGTCCGGCGGGCGGCACGGTGTTCGACGCCTGGAAGAGCTCGCAGGCGGCATGGCACGCCTACCAGCCGGAAAGTTCGGACACCCACAATACTTCCTTCCGCCAGATGACGGGCAAGGACGGAGCGAACATACAGTTTGGCGAGCTTGGCAGCGGCTCCGATTACACGGCTTTTCTGCAGCATCTTGGGGTGCCGTGTACCGACATCGGCTCGGCCGGCCCGTACGGCGTCTATCACTCGCCGTTCGACAACATGGCCTGGTTCAAGCAACACGTTGACCCAACGTTCGTCTACGTGCAGCAGATGGCGCGCATCTTCGGAATGCAGGTGCTGCGCATGGCGCAAGCGGATGTGCTCCCCTACGACTACGCAGAATACGCCGGCCAGATCAAACTCTACCTGGAAGCCGCCAAGCGCAGGAGCAGCGAACAGAAAGGTTGGGGCAGGCAGCCGGATTTCGCCCCCGCCCTGCATGCGGCGGCCCGCTTTGCCTCCGCGGGCATGGCCGCCAAAGCGGCCGCCGAGCAGCCAAGGAGCAATGCCGCCGCCTTGAACAAGCGCTTGCTGGCCGCCGAACGCGCACTGCTGCTGCCGGAGGGCCTGCCACGGCGGCCCTGGTTTCGCCATTCCATTTACGCGCCTAGCGAATCCAGCGGGTACGATGCCATCACCCTTCCCGGAGTCAGCGAGGCAATCGAGCGTGGCGACCTGCCGGAGACCGAACGGCAACTCAAACTGTTGACGCAGGCCTTGGACCGCGCCGCCGAAGCGCTCGCCACCTTCAGATAGAAGTAGCGCCACCGTCCCCGGCGGCGGGTCCTGAGGAAATCCAGGGCGGGCGAGGGCACCCCCTACACCGCGGATTCCGGCTACGATACCTTGCTGGTCACGGCGGCGTGGCGTTCGACCTTGAACTCCATGCCCGTGCCGTCGCGTTTGGCATCGACCACCACGTGATCGCCGTGCAGCACCTCGCCGTCCAGGATCTTCAGCGCCAGCGGGTCCTGCATCAGCCGCTGGATGGCGCGCTTGAGCGGACGCGCTCCGAAGTTGAAGTCGTAGCCGCTGCCGATCAGCAATCGCCTGGCGGCCTCGGTCAGCTCCAGCGAGATCTTGCGCTCGGCCAGCAGCCGGCGCAGGTCCTCCAGCCGCAGCTCGACGATCTTGGACAGTTGCTCGCGGCCCAGCGGGTTGAACACCACTACGTCGTCCACCCGGTTCAGGAACTCCGGCTTGAAGTGCTGGCGCAGCGCCTGCATCACCTGCTCGCTGGCCTCGGCGAATCTCCGCGCGTCGGAAAGGTTGCCCTGCAGAAACATGGCGCCCAGGTTCGAGGTCATGATGAGGATGGTGTTCTTGAAATCGACGATGCGTCCTTTGCCGTCGGTCAGGCGGCCGTCGTCCATGATTTGCAACAGGACGTTGAACACGTCCGGGTGCGCCTTCTCGATTTCGTCAAACAGCACCACCGAGTACGGCCGCCGGCGCACGGCTTCGGTGAGCTGTCCGCCCTCTTCGTAGCCGACATAGCCCGGAGGAGCGCCGATCAGGCGCGAGACGGAATGCTTCTCCATGTACTCGCTCATGTCGATTCGCACCATGGCGTGCTCGTCATCGAAGAGGAACTCTGCCAGCGCCCGCGCCAGCTCGGTCTTGCCTACCCCGGTGGGGCCGAGAAAGATAAATGAGCCGATGGGCCGGCGCGGATCGCTCAACCCGGCGCGCGAACGGCGAATGGCGTTGGCCACCTTTTCCAGTGCCTGGTCCTGGCCAATGACGCGCTGCCGCAAGCGCGCTTCCATGTCGATCAGCTTTTTTACTTCGCCTTCCAGCATCTTCGAAACCGGGATGCCGGTCCACTTGCTGACGATGCGGGCGATATCCTCTTCGTCAACCTCTTCCTTCAGCATGCGCGAGCGATTGCCGTCGGAGTCGGCATTGAGCCGGTCGAGTTCGCGCTGCACCTTGGGCAGCTCGTCGTATTGAATGCGCGAAGCGCGCTCGTAGTCGCCCTTGCGGGTGGCGTTCTGCGCCTCCAGCTTCAGCTTTTCAATCTCCTCTTTAAGGTCGCGAATGCGGGCTATGACATCCTTCTCCTCTTTCCAGCGCGCCTTGAGCGCGTTGGACTGCTCGCGTACTTCGGCCAGCTCGCGCTCGACCAGGGCAAGCCGTTCGCGCGAGTTCGGGTCTTCCTCTTTTTTCAAGGCCTGGCGTTCGATCTCCAACTGCGTGGCATGGCGCTCGAGCTCGTCGATTTCCGTGGGCAGCGAGTCGATCTGGATGCGCAGCGAGGCCGCGGCCTCGTCGATCAGGTCGATGGCCTTGTCCGGCAGGAAGCGGTCGGTGATGTAGCGGTGGGAGAGAGTGGCGGCGGCCA
>JBEKQR010000409.1:0-4083 GCA_049519515.1 Candidatus Korobacteraceae bacterium | reverse complement strand
CGACTTCATGTCTCCCCGCGTGCTTATGGATGCGATCTATCGCTTGCACTGCGAAGGAATCCGCACCATCGTCACCCATCCCGAACGCGTTCCCACTCTCAGCCGCAAGTTTGACGCGCTGCGCCAGTTGGCCGACATGGGCAGCGTGTTGCAGGTTACCGCCAACTCGATAACCGGTTTTTGGGGGAGGCCGGCGCAAAGCAGCGCCGAGAGGATGATTGCGGAGGGCCTGGCCCGCATTGTGGCCAGCGACGCGCATGATGTGCAACGGCGAACGCCCGTGCTCTCGCAGGCCCGCGCGGCGGTCGAGCAGCTAATCGGCGACAAGGCGGCTAAGCTTCTGTTCAATGACTATCCGGCCATGGTGATTGCCGATCAGGTTATCGAGTAGCGTTATCGAGTAACACGGCCCTGAACGTGCCCCACATCTGCGCAGCAGATATGGGTTTTTGACGTCCACCCCCGTGATACTATCGAATTTCCACCCGGCGCGAAGGACGCGTCGCTTCACCCCAACCAGCGCGACTACGGCGCTGGCTGGGGACCCCGGCTGGGAGGCCCCTCTCCGGCATGGAATTGCGGCACATAATACTTTTTTTTCAACTGATTGCCTTTCTTTTTGCGATCAGCATTCATGAATCAGCGCACGCCTGGATGGCGTCGCGCTGCGGAGACCAGACCGCGCGCATGCTGGGACGGATCACGCTGAACCCGCTCAAGCACATTGATCCGGTGGGCACCATCCTGCTGCCCGCGATCGCGCTGTTCACCGGATTTCCCATGATCGGCTGGGCCAAACCGACGCCGGTGAACCCGCGAAACTTCCAGCGCCCGGTGAGGGATGACATTCTTACCTCCCTGGCCGGGCCGGCGAGCAATTTCCTGGTGGTGCTGCTGGCGGTGGTGGCGCTGGGGTTCCTCTCGCTTACCTCCAGCTCGGCGCACCTGGTGGTGCAGGGAGTGGCCAGAAGCGGAGGGATGATGATCCTGGACGTGTCGGGAGTCACTCCGCTGGCGCTCATGCTATACCAGTTGATGTTCATCAGCATCCTGCTCGGAATCTTCAACCTCATTCCCATCCCGCCGCTCGACGGCAGCCATGTTTTGCGCCACTTCCTTTCCGGGGAGGCGCTGCGCTTTTATGACCGGGTGGGCACTATCGGGCTGGTGCTGCTGTTGTTCTTCGGAGGCCGGCTGCTGTGGGCGTTGATGTCTCCGGTGGTGCACTTCTTCAACGATATCCTGGCGAGAATCTGATGCCCCAACCCGAAGACAGGAAGACTGAAAACACCGCCGCCAAGGGCCGCGTGCTGAGCGGCATGCGTCCCACCGGCAAACTGCACCTGGGCAACTACGTGGGCGCGCTGCAGAACTGGGTCAAGCTACAGGATCAGTACGACTGCTACTTTTTCGTCGCCGACTGGCACGCGCTGACCACCGATTACGAAGACACTTCCAGCGTTAAGGCCAACACCATCGAGGTTGCGACCGACTGGCTGGCGGCGGGCCTGGACCCGGCAAGGTGCGTGCTGTTTCTGCAATCGCATGTTCCGCAGCATGCCGAGCTGCACCTGCTGTTCTCGATGATCACTCCCCTGGGATGGCTGGAGCGCGTGCCCAGCTACAAGGAGCAACAGGAAAACCTGGCCGACAAGAGCCTGGGAACTTACGGCTTTCTCGGCTATCCGCTGCTGCAGGCGGCCGACATCCTGATGTATCTGGCGGACTTCGTGCCGGTGGGGCAGGACCAGGTGGCGCACGTGGAATTGACACGCGAGGTGGCGCGCCGCTTCAACCAGTTCTACTGGCTTCCGAGCAGGACCCGCAGCGGACGCCTTCTGCATGGGGCCGAGGTGCCGGAGCCCAAGCGCGTCTGCGTTTTCCCCGAGCCGCAGCCGCTGCTGACGCCGGCGGCCAAGCTGCCGGGAACCGACGGGCGCAAGATGTCGAAGTCCTACGGCAATACCATCACCCTCAGCGATCCCGAACCGCTGGTCAGGCAGAAGCTGAAGACCATGGTGACCGATCCGGCGCGTGTGCGGCGCACCGACCCTGGCGATCCGGACGTGTGCCCGGTGGGCGACCTGCACAAGATCTTCAGCGACGCGCAAACCATGGCCAACGTCTACCAGGGTTGCCGCAGCGCGGGCATCGGCTGCATCGAGTGCAAGACCTGGGTGGCGGACAATATCATGAAGGTGCTCAACCCGATTCAGCAGCGGCGGCGCCCCTACGAGCAGAATCCCAAGCTGGCCTGGGAGGTGCTCGAAGCCGGATCAGCCCGGGCGCGGCTGGTGGCGCAGGAGACTATCGAGAAGACGCGCGAGGCCATGCAAATCTCGCACACCTACGAGCCGCCGCGAGCCAGCACCGCAGACCACCCCAGCAAGCCAAAAGCCGCCTTGCTGGGCACCCCGGGGAGCAAGCAGTAGATGCCGGAGCAGCGCAATTTATCCGGGCAGGCCTCCACCCCGGCAACGGCAAAATCGGCCGGCGCCGGGCCGGGAAGCGAGTTCCCGTTTTCGGTGAGCGTGGCCGAGGTCTACGATGGCCCGCTGGATTTGCTGCTCGACCTCATTCGCAAGCAGGACATCGACATCTATGACATTCCCATAGCCAGGATCACGGCCCAGTATCTTGCCTACGTGGAGCGCATCAAGCAGCTCGACGTGGACGTGGCGGCCGAATTCATCTACATGGCTTCGCTGCTGATCCATATCAAGTCGAAGATGCTGTTGCCGAAAGACCCCACGCCAGGGGCGGAAGATCCGCGGGCCGAGCTGGTGAGCCGGCTGCTCGAGCATGAGCGCTTCAAGAGCGCGGCGCAGATGCTGCTGCAGAAACAGCAGATCGAAGAAGCGGTGTTGAGCAACCCGGCGCTCAAGCAATTCCGCGACGACGCCGGCACGGAGCCGGAGCTGGCGGCCGACGTGGTTGACCTGGTGAGAACTTTCCAGCAGATACTGGATCGCGCCCGCAACCGTCCGGTACTGAAGCTGGAAGAAGACCCGGTCACCATAGGCCAGATGATCGAGTTCGTGCGGCAGCGCCTGCTGCTCGAGGACCGCCCCATCCGGCTGCGGCAGCTCCTGCGGCACCTGCACACTCGCGAAGGCCTGATCTGCGCTTTCCTGGCGATCCTGGAGCTGGTCCGGTTGCAGGCCGTGCTGGCGCGGCAAGACACGGTCTTCGGCGATATCGTGCTGAAGAAACATGCGAATTTTGATAGCGTCTTGGGCGAGCAGGGCGGCGTGCGGGACGACTGGAAGTAATTTAAGATTTCTGATTTTTGATTTTTGATTTTGGATTAAAAGATAACGAGCCGTTGCTGAATTCTTGTTTTTCAATCGGAAATCAAAAATCTTAAATCAAAAATGAAAGGTTTTGCTTTTTAATCAAAAATCAAAAATCTGAAATCAAAAATCAGACAATGGGACTAAAGGCAAAAGTCGAGGCAATCATCTACGCGGCCGAAGAGCCGATCACGCTGGAGCAGATTGCGGCGCTGGTGGGCGATGCGATTCTCGCAGAAGAGATCAACGCCTCTGGCGCGAGTTCGGAGCCCGCGTCGCTGCCGCTCGCTGAGGCCATCGCGGCAACGGAAGGCGAGCCGCCCGCGCCAGTGGTGGAACCGGCAACTAAAGCCGTCCCTTCCGCTAATTCCGATAGTGAGGTTGCTGGCGCGGAAGGCGGAGCCACGGCAAGCGCCGAGCCTGCGTTTTCCGAGCCAGAAGCGGCGCCCCAGGCAAGCACAGACGCTCCGGTGCAGGCAGCGCGGCGCGGCAAATACGTTGCCCCCAAAAGGGACGCCGCCGAGGAGGCGCGGGTGAGGCTTCGCGTGCGCTCGCTGGTCGAGGAGCTCATCGCCGACTACGCGCACGATGACCGCGGCATCGAGATTCGCCAGGTGGCGGGCGGCTTTCGCATGGCCACCAAGCCAGAGCACCATGACGTGGTGCGGGCCTTTGCCCGCAGCCTGAAGCCTCCGCTGCGATTGTCGATCCCCGCCCTGGAAACCCTGGCGGTCATCGCCTACAAGCAGCCGGTCACCATTCCGGAGATCAGCGAGATACGCGGCGTGGA
>JBEKQR010000408.1:0-4085 GCA_049519515.1 Candidatus Korobacteraceae bacterium | reverse complement strand
CGTTTCAAGCCTTTACGTTTGGTGCCGAAAAGGGAAACTGTGCTAAATTGTGCTAGACCCCCGTACATCTCGGATTTGTTGGATATTTAGGCTATTGCAGAATCAATAACTTACGTCTTTTCAACGCCGCTCACTGTTGTGCCCTGATACAAGACGGCCCACATTAATTCCTAATCAGCTCTAACTTTCCGTTTGGAAGGCGCACGACTCCATAGGCTGTAGGAAAACTCTAACGACTGTTGTTTAGAACTGGAGTGGCCTCAAGCGGGATAAACAGAACCCCGCCGTAGCGGGGTTCTCCACTATCTCCAGTTCCAATTATGCACTCCGCTGCCGTGCCTAGCCGGCGTGGGCAACATCCACCTTCTTCAGCGGTCGCCTTGGCAAACCCTTGAACACCTGGCGTGGACGGCTGATCTTTTGCTCCGCGTCGGTGACCAGCTCCTGCCATTGCGCCAGCCAGCCAGCAGTCCGCGGAATGGCGAATAGCACGGTGAACATCTCCGAGTCGAAGCCCATGGCCTCGTAGATGATCCCCGAGTAGAAGTCCACGTTCGGATACAGTTTGCGGGAGATGAAATACTCGTCGTTCAGGGCAATCCGCTCCAGCTCCATGGCGATGTCGATCTTGGGATTGCGTCCGGTGACCTCGAAGACCTGCTCGGCCACCCCCTTGATCAGCCGCGCGCGCGGATCGTAATTCTTGTAGACGCGATGGCCAAAGCCCATCAGCTTCTGCTTGCCTTCCTTCACGCCCTGCACATACGCCGGAATATTTTCCCGGCTGCCGATCTTGTCCAGCATTCTCAGCACGGCTTCATTGGCACCGCCGTGCAGCGGGCCAGCCAGGGCCGCCGCCGCGGCCGCCGTGGCCAGGAAGGGATCGGCCTCGGAGCTGCCCACCACGCGCATGGCGCTGGTGGAGCAATTCTGCTCGTGATCGGCGTGCAGGATAAAGAGAACGTCCAACGCCTTGGCCAGCACCGGGTTCACCATGGCGGCCTTTTGGCTGCGGCTATAGAGCATGTTGAGGAAGTTCAGCGCGTAGGGCATATCCGGCTCGGGATAGACGTACGGCAGCCCGTTGCGATGGCGATAGGCATAAGCGGCGATGATCGGCATCTTGCCGATCAGCCGGTAAATCGACGCCATGCGGGCATCAGGATTACGGATCTGTTTGGCATCGGGATAGAAGGTGGAGAGCGCGGCCACCGTGCTCACCAGCATGCCCATGGGATGGGCGTCATAGCGGAAGCCGTCGAGAAATTTCTTGATGTTCTCAAAAATTCTCATACGGTAGTGGAGCTCGTACATCCACTTCTCTTCTTCCTTGGCGCTCGGCAGCTCCCCGTGAATCAATAAATATGCCACCTGAGTGAAGGTGCAATTCTGGGCCAGTTCCTCGATGTCATAACCGCGGTAGCGCAGAATTCCCTTGTCTCCGTCGATGTAGGTGATGGTGCTTTCGCAGCAGGCGGTGTTCATGAAGGCCGGATCGTAGGTCATCATGCCGAAATCGTCGGCGTTTACCTTGATTTGCCGCAGGTCCATGGCGCGAACTGTGTCGTTCGCGATTGGAATCGTATAGCTTTTGCCTGTCCGGTTGTCGACCACAGTCAGAGTATTATCGGGCATAAGCGCTCCTGTTCTTAGGCCGCACGCTGGCGGGCTTTCGCTACGTTGATTGCCGAAGGGGGGCCTTACTTTCTGGCCGGGCGGTTCATTGTCCGAGTCCTTGCACTGCGATACGAGCCTTGTGGCCCACCTGGTTCAAGTAAGAAACCTTCCCCACACATAGAAAGACGATGGCAATCTTCTTACACTCATGAGGCACGTCAAGCTGTGATTGTCGTCATATATGGCTGTGATTACATCCAATAAGGTAAGGCGGCGGCTCGCAGAGTTGTGTATGCTCTCGGGAGGATGGCGTCCAGCCGGCGTTTCCCGTGTGCGGCGGCCTGGCTCCTTGACGCCCTTGATGTGCCCCAAGCGTTTCTTCAGAGAATCCACCTTGTCCATTGAGCCCATCTCTTCCGCCAACCTGATGGCCTCGCCGAAGAACTCCCTGGCATCCTGTAGTAGACATTCGCCTCCCTGAAGGAAGGCGCCTCATACATGGCTCTAATTGCTTGACTTCATGCTTTTCTCAGCATGGTCTAAGGAACAGGAACCTTGGAGCATATCCGTATTGCTTCATTAGCGAGTTCTCTCACTAAGGTTTCCGTTTGGGAATAGAACTGGCGTCACACTCGGAAACCGCTTCAGATCGGTGTGGGGAAGAAACATGGCCTGAACGTAGTGGTCCATGTAACCGGAGTCGGAGCTCAAATCCACGTAAGTCATGCGGGAAGCGATCTCGGCAAGCCGGCGGCGGTGTACGCGGGAAAGGAGGGCAATGTAAGCGCCAGTCAATGACGAGTTGCCGATGTAAGTGAAACGTCCGCGGGGCAGGTCGGGCAGCATGCCGATCAGCACCGCCTCGGCGATCTGCACGTAACGGCCGAATCCACCGGCGATATAGATGCGGGCAATGGAGTCCGCGGCCAGGCCGACCTTTTCCAGGATCAGCGAGTAGGCAGCATAGATGGCCGCCTTGGTGCGAATCAGGTTGTCCAGATCTGCCTGGGTAATGAGCAAGTCCGCCCCGTCGACGGTATGCGCTCCGAATTCCACGACAAAGGCTGGACGGTGATCGTATTCAACCATGCGGCCCACGCCGGGTTCCGCCAGGAACCTGCCGGACTGATCGATTATCCCCTGGCGGAACAGTTCGCCTAACAGGGAGATTAAGCCCGACCCACAAACGCCCGCCGGGTTTCCCCCACCGATCACTTGATACCGCACGGTTTCTCCGCCAACTCCGATCTCAATCTGCTCGATCGCTCCTTCAGCGGCGCGCATGCCGCATTTGATCCCGGAGCCTTCAAAAGCCGGGCCGGCCGAACACGCACAGCCCACCATCCAGTCGGCGTTACCAATAACGATCTCCCCATTGGTGCCGATGTCCATGAATAGAAATACCTCGGCCTTGTTCGTGGGCAGATCGGTGCAAAGCAAACCAGCGGTAATATCGCCACCTACATAGCTGCCCACCCCTGGGGCGCACTCGACAACGGCTCGAGGATCGATCTCCAAGCCTACGTCGTCTGCTAAGAGAGCAGGCACCACGGTCGCAGTGGGCACGTAAGGGGTCTCGCGGATGTAACGCGGAGGCAGGCCCAGCACTAAATGGATCATCGTGGTGTTGCCGGCGAGGAAAGCGGCCTTGATCTCGCGCGCATCGGCAGCCACTTCGCGGGCCATCCCGGCGACTAAACCATTGATAGTTTCCAGGGCAAGGCGCCGCAATTCCTGCTGACGCTCCGCGGTGCGGGCGTAATCAATGCGGGTGATGATGTCGGCGCCACGACGGATCTGCAGGTTGTAAGAAGTCCGTGTCGCGAGCACTTGGCCGTCTTCCAGATCCACCAGCTGCGCCGCCACTGTGGTGGTTCCAACATCAACGGCCAGTCCCAAGGGATGCTGGGCAGTGTGGCCGGCGTGTATTTCCAGTACTGCCAGCCCGGCACTGGATTCCTGCACCGCAACTGTGACCTTTCCGTCCTGTTCGCGCACGTCCGTTGCCAGGCCCCGCAGCACCGAGAGGGGCGCGGAAACGGCCTGTGCTCCATCCGGAGCCAACTGCCGGACGAGACGGCTCCAGTCGCTGTAGTGCTCTTCGATCGAGGCAGGCGGCACCGTAAGGCGTACAAACCGGAACAAAGGCGAGAGCTGATTGCGGTCGGGGAGCAGATCCTCGCTAACAAGGAAGTGACTGTCTCCGACAACTCGCAGCGCAAGGTTGCGGTTTACGGGAATGCGCAGGACCGCATCGGCCATGATGCGCGTCCGGCATGCCAGCACCAGCCGGCCTTCCGGCATAAACTCCAGCACGCACTGGCCGCACGTCCCCTGCCCGCCGCAAGGCAATTCCAGGTCGTGGATGCCCGCCCGGATCGCCGCATCATGAATCAGCGTGCCTACGGGAATCTCGACGCTTACATCTGCGGGCAGAAAACGGACTATCGCCATAGTCACCGCGCAGT
>JBEKQR010000407.1:0-4097 GCA_049519515.1 Candidatus Korobacteraceae bacterium | reverse complement strand
TCGAGATGTGGGAGGGCCGCACGAGAGAACAGAAACAGAAGTTGGTGGAGGCCATTACCAAGGCGATGGTCGAACACTGCGGCGCGGGCCCGGAACACCTGCACGTCATCATTCACGATGTGCCGCGAGATAGCTGGGCGCGCAATGGCAAGCTGACGGATAAATAGGACTTTCCGCGGCTGGATTTCGCGGGCGGCAGCTTTTGCTGGCGCCCGTGCTTTGGTGGTCATATGGCAGGAGGAACGCCGAAGGTGCGCACCCTCATCGAAAATCTCGAGTTCGCTATCACGGCGGACAACGACGACCGGGTGATCTCCGGCGCCTCTTTGGCGGTTGAGAATGATCGCATCCGCGATATCGGTCAGGCGGCCGACGTCGCCAGCCGCAACCGCCGCGAATCGTTCGATCGTATCATCGACGGCAGACGGTTCGGCATGATCCCAGGGCTCATCGACAGTCATGTGCATTTGTCCGAGACCCTGTCGCGTGCCGTATTTCCCGACAGCTTGGCCACTCGTGCCTGGGTGTTCCTGTGGGCAAAACCGTTTTATGCGGCCGTGGACGGCGACGATGAAGTGACTGGCGCGCGCCTCGGCATGGCCGAGATGCTCCGCTGCGGCACAACCTGCTTCCTGGACATGGGGGCTCAGAGCAACGTGCGTGGTGTGGTGGAGGCAATCGAGCAGGTCGGTATCCGTGGCATCACCGGCCGTCACGCCGCTGATGTGCGGCCCGAGAAGACGCCGGACGGTTGGACCGGGAAGATGATGGACCATCATTTTTTCCGGGATGCCAAAACGGCGCTTTCAGTACTTGAGGCCACCGTGAAGGAGTTCCACGGCGCCGCTGGCGGGCGCATCCGCTGCTGGGTCAACATCGAGGGAAAGGAGCCGTGCAGCATGGAACTCCATGTTGGCTCGCGAGCCCTGGCCGAGAAACTCGGGGTTGGCACGACTTATCATCTGGCGACGAGCATCGAAGAGGCAAATGTTTCCGAGCGCAGGCATGGGAAATGGCCAGTCACGCGCATCGCCGATTCCGGCGGGCTGGGTTCGAACCTTGTGCTCGCCCATGCCGTGGCCATTGCCGACGAGGAAATCCCGCGCATGGCTCAGGCTGGCACCAAGGTTGCGTTCTGCCCGGCGACATCCATCAAACTGGCCAAGGGAGCAACCCGGATCGGCAAGTACCCGGAGATGATTGCCGCTGGAATCCTGATGGGCCTCGGTACCGATGGCGTCTCAGCGGCGGGCAATCTCAACCTGATGCGGCAAGTCTACCTGATGGCGGGTATGTTCAAGGACTGCCGCATGGACTCCACGCTCATTGGGGCGAAAAAGGCGCTGCGCATGGCGACCATCGAAGGCGCCAAGGTCATAGGCTGGGACGACGAGATCGGGTCGCTTGAGGTTGGAAAGAAGGCCGATTTCGTGCTCTTCGACCTTGATCACTTCGAATGGGCACCGTATGGCGATCCGCTGCAGGCCGTGGTCTATTCGGCAAGTCCCGCCTCGATCGCTCAAACTTGGGTGGACGGTAAGCCACTCTATTGCGGCGGAAACGTGGTGACTGTCGACGAAAGGGCGTTGCGGGTGGAGGCTCGCCGCCGAGCAGCCGCAGCTGTGAAACGCGCCGGGTTATCGATGGAACATACACCTACGGTCACTACCATTTACGACTAATCCTCACAGAGGCAGCGAGTGTGGCGAAGAAATCTGTCGGCTCCCTTGAGAAAGGCTCTGGACATCGACACGGAGGCGGCTTACGAAATTGCGTATGAAGGCATGATCAAGAGCTCGCTGGCCTTGATGCTGAGTTACGGCGAACGGCCGAGGAGCCAACCGGGGCGGGTGAGCCTGTCGCCTGCCTTAGACCTGAACCTCTTTACGACCTCCTGACGACCTCAATCGTTTGCTGCCGGGGCTCTGTATTATAAGAGCCCGATAAAGCGCCACCATGTGAGCGCGGTCAGAATCCACAGTATCCATGAGCCGATCCCGACCAGTACCGAGGATTTGATTTGGTTTTCGACGGAGTAATACCCTGCACCAAACACGATGATATTGCCCATCGTGTTGAACGGAAAGAATAGGGCATAGGCCATTAAGATGGCCATCGGTAGCGTGAAACCGATAACGTCAAGCTTGAGCGCCTGGGCAATACCGATGTAGATCGGAATCATTACCCCTGTCATCGCAGTGGTGGTGGACCAGATCGCGTGGGAGAAAATCGTAAAACCCATCAGGATGATCACCAGCGGGATTATTGGAAGGGTCTTCACGCCAAGTCCGCTGAGCGCAGTCATGATGACCCACTGGAACGCCTTCGTCTTCGTCAATACGTCGGATAGGGTGATAACGCCCCCGAAATAGATGAAGAGTTCCCATGGAATCAATTTCTCGGCTTCCTTCCAGTCGAGCACCCCAATTTTGGGAGCAAAGATCATCGTCGAGGCGGCAAACGCGACCATCGTCGAGTTGAAGCCATGATAGAAATCGCTTGACCAGAAAAGGAGGGCGACAAGAAACCAGAAGACCGCCTTCTTCTCCCGTCCTGTCATCTTGCCCATCGCCGCAAGTTCCTTGTTGACGTATTCCATGCCTCCAGCGATTTCATTCATCTCGGGGGGGAACATCCTCAGGCAGAGCCACCCGGTGAATAACAAGATGATCAGGTTCGTGGGGAGGGCCGCCAAGGCCCAGTAGCCCCAGGTGAGTTTGGCGGAGGCGCCGACCGCAGTGAACATCATGCCGATCGCGATCGGGTTGGGGATCGTCCCGGTGAGGAAGGCGGAAGCGGTGATGTTTCCGGCAAAAGTTTGCGAGAGGGCTAGGGCGCGTCCGAAGTTGCTCTTTCCAGGTTCGATCTTGTAGGCCTGCCCAATCCCCTGGATGATCGGAAGCATTGCTGCCATCCGGGCTGTGTTCGAAGGGGTGAACGGGGCAAGAACGAAGTTCCCGAACATGGAGGCGGCGACCGCGCCGCGGGGTGTGCGTCCGAGAGCCTTCATCATCAGCAGCACGATGCGGCGTGCGACACCGCTGCTCGTCATCGCGATAGAGATAACGAATCCCGTGACAAGCAGGAAAAGGGCAGACGATCCGTACCCACTCAACGCAAAATTGGCGTCGCGAACGAGCCAGCCTCCCTTCACGCTCCCCGTTGCGTTGCCGACCCAGAAGTAGATGGCTGAGACGACAAAAAAGGCTGAGGCAGCAAAATTCACCGCGATCGTGATCCAAAGGACCACGGCAACCGCGAATATCGTGAGCAGCTTATGCTGAGTCCCCGTCATCCCGGCCGGGGTGGGGAGCAGCCAGATCAAGACGCCGAGGGCGAGCGCCAACACGAGACCATACTTCTTACCCCAAGACTCGAATGAAAATTCCTGGCGAATACTGTCTAGCTTATTGGGAACTGGAACCTTTGCCGTCTCAACACTGTGCGATGTCATTTCAGCTCCTTGTCCTTGCTGTTCATAAACAGACAAGATGCCTATATCGGCTTTGCAACGAGTAAACCGCTGGACACGAACAAAATGTAAACGTTATCGTGCGCACAAATATTATGCGCCCACTCCATTCCTGTCAAAAAATATCTCAGGTGTGCGTCGTTGTGATTTAACCTATACCTTTCCGCACGGCCCCAAACGGGCTGGAAGACCGCTTCGGGCCCTGTATTCATGCGGGTCCCAGGGGCGCTGTTATGAAGCCTTTTCACACAGAACTGCTTCCGGATGAAAGTTTGATCGGGTGGCACTTGGCCAGACTAGTTGCCGGTGAGAACGAACCACGCCATCTCGAGGTGGTACTGATCGGAGTAATAAAGCACATTCTGGCCGTCAAGGTCAGCAATGATGCCTTCGCAGGAGTCCAACTTGCGGCGATTCTCGCCGTCTAATTCAACTGCGAAGGGCACCCGAATCGAGTGCCCGTCGTACACCATGCGGAGAACGCGTCCGTCCCGCGTCTTGGCCTGCTGATCGAAGCGTTTCTCCACAAACTGCAAAACGTACTTGTCCAAAAACGAGAGATCGCCCCACGCCAGCCAGCGTTGATCGTCTGAAAGCTCGTGCAGGCCGAGACAGTCGATCCGCA
>JBEKQR010000406.1:0-4104 GCA_049519515.1 Candidatus Korobacteraceae bacterium | reverse complement strand
CGCAAAATGGGACAGCAGGTTCTGATCGGGGCTGGCACCGTCTTGGATGCCGAGACCGCGGCGAAATGTCTCGATGCCGGCGCGCAATTCCTGGTGAGCCCGGGGTTCGACCCGGAGACGGTGAAGCTTGCGTGCCGGCGTGGTGTACTCATGATGGCCGGCGCGCTGACGCCTTCAGAGGTCATTGCTGCCTGGAAAGCCGGTTCTGACTTCGTGAAAATCTTTCCCTGCGGCAATGTGGGAGGTCCCAAGTACATAAAGGCCTTGCGCGGCCCGCTGCCGCAGATTCCGATGGTTCCGACTGGCGGCGTAAATCTGAGCACAGTCGGCGAATTCATTCTTGCCGGTGCCGCCGCCGTCGGCATCGGTAGTGAACTCGTCTCGGCTGCCGCACTGGCCTCGGGTAACATCCGCGAAATTACCGACCTTGCCCGGCAGTATGTGTCGATTGTGAATGAAACCCGCAAAGGTCTGAAGCTTTCGCATGCGGTTGTTAGTTGACGACTGCGGTCAACCCCGGTGAGCGGGCGATTGCGTGTCACGGTACAATTCGAGGAAACAGTGAAAAGAGTAGCGATGCCGAAACCGGGAGAGAGAGCGAAGACGGGAAAGGGAACAAAGTCTTCGCCATACCGCATTCAGGTGCTGGACAGGGCACTGGCAATTCTCGATGAATTGGGGAACTTGAGCGGCGATGCCAGCCTTGCTGAAATCGTAGGCGCCGTCAAAGTGCATAAGAGCACGGTTCATCGCCTGTTGATGAGCCTGGAAAAGCACCGCCTGGTCGATCGCGACAGCCGGACTGGCCGCTATCGGCTCGGCATGCGCTTGTTTCAGCTTGGGACGCTCGCGGTTGCGCATATCAATATTCGCCATCTCGCCCGCCCGTTTCTTCAGAACCTGATGTACAACTCCGATGAGACGGTTCACCTGTGTGTCTTGGACAACGGTGAAATGCTCTACCTGGACAAAGTGGAGCCGAATCGGAGTGTGCGGATGTCCTCTACCATCGGGCGCCGCAATCCCGCGCACTGTACCGCAGTCGGCAAGGCGGTACTAGCCTGCCTGCCTGAGAGTGAGGTTGACGCTATCATCCGTCAGCACGGTATGCGACGCTTTACACCCAATACGCTGACCACGCCGGTAGATTTGAAGACCGAGTTGAAATTGATCCGGGAGCGTGGTTACGCAATTGACGACGAGGAGAACGAAGACGGTGTCCGCTGTGTCGCGGCGGTTGTTATGGATTACGCCGGCCGTCCAGCGGCGGCCATTAGTGTTTCTTCACCATCCTTTCGGTTGCCGTTGGAGAAAGCTCCCTCAATCGCACAACTGGTTTGTGAGACCGCCCACGCGCTCTCGAGAGAGTGCGGATATCACCCTGCCCGCAGTCCGGAAGTTGACCCGGCTCCCGTCCACACAGCCTTGCGGGAGCCAAATTGACGCAAAACGGGCCTTGTTCTCAAGTATCGGGCGAACTTGGCGTTGACATGCCCGAGTCGGGTAGCTGGCCAGGGCTGTGGGCAGAAGTGACGGCGGGCAAAGCTCTACACCTGGGGGTTGTACGCAACCAACAAGACATTACTTCTTTTCCCCTGGTTTGAACGCGATTCGTTCCAGGATCTCGTAGACGGCGGCCGGGTCGTGTTCGGCATGTCCTGAGGCTTTGCAGGCAGTATAGAGCGGTATGCAGGCGGAAAACAGCGGCGCCGGACATCCGGTCGCTTGCAGGGCTTCGCCGATCAGCTTCAGATCCTTTTGGAAAAGCGTGTTCGTCGCGGCAGGCTTGTCCCACGCACGCTTAACCATGACCGGGCCACGGACCTGGAACATGCGCGAACTGCCAGCGCCATCCCCGATCACCTTGACTACCGTCTCGGGGTCAAGCCCCGAACGAACCCCGAACAGAATCGCTTCCGCCGCGGCCACGTTGTGGATGGCCACCAGCAAATTGGCGACAAACTTCATTTTCGTCCCGTTGCCGAACTCGCCCAGGTCGTAACAGACGCGTGCAAAACCGTCGATAACTGGGCCAAGCTGCTTGAGAGCATTCGAGTCGCCGCTGGCGTAAACCGCCAAGTCCTTGGCCTTTGCCTGAGCGCCTGTGCCAGACAAGGTGCAATCCAGCAGAATGACGCCTTTCTCGGCCAGCAGGCTGCGTACTTTCTGCTTGGCCGCCAGCGGCAGTGTGCCCGTCTCCATGACGATCGTACCCTTGGCGCAACTGGCGGCGAGCTCATCGCAAACCTGGTAGAGCGCCGCCTCAGAGGCGATCGAGATGATGATCTTGCGGCAAGTTTTCCCCACCTCACTCGAGCTTGCCACCGGCTTTCCGCCCGCTTTCTTCAATGCGGCGCATGCATCCGGCACGATATCGGTCCCGATCACCTCGAACCCGGCTTTCATCAGGTTGGCCGAAATAGCCGACCCCATGATTCCCAAACCGATTACCCCAACCGTTCCCTTGCTTTCCATGGTCAGCCTTATGCCCGTCCATTTGGCGCCAAGGCGTTGATAACGGCCAGGCAGAATTCCGGCAGGTCGTCAGGGCAGCGGCTGGTAATCAGGTTGCGGTCTACGACGACCACGCTGTCCTCCCACAACGCTCCGGCGTTCAGCAGATCGTCCTTGATGCTGACAAAACTCGTCACCCGGCGTCCTTTGACGATGCAGGCGGAAATCAGCAGCCAGGGGGCATGACAGATCGCGGCAATCGGCTTGCCGGCGGCATCGGTGCGGCGGATGAAATCGAGGATATAAGGTTCACGGCGCAGGATGTCGGGAGCAAAACCACCGGGGATTACCACGGCATCGAAGCTCTCCGGCTTAAGAGTGAGGATATCTGCAACTTCGAAGCGGCGGCCCTCCACCATCGGCACCGGCGGGATCGGACAGCCGAAGCGGCCAGTGATCGGCTTCATTTTGCCAAGGTATGGCCGGGTGGTCCAGCTTGCCTGATAGGCGCCAATGACGATGCGCGCCCCTTCTTCGGACAGGCGCAGCAGCGGGAACAGGAGTTCCACATCCTCGAATTCATTAGCTACAGGAATACAAATGGACTTTCCCTTGAGTCTCATGGTCGTCTCTTCCTTTCAGCAAGCTGGGGTGGGAGGCGAGATCCCGCATCGGACACGAAGAATGATGGGATACGGCAGGGCCGCCTCTGCTCAGAACTATATTACAACCAGGAATGTTCTTGCTACGGCATACAGTTGCCAGCTTTGCCCGCCGAAGTACGCGGTGGCGCAGGTGGTTGGGTTTATCAAAGGGCGTGATCGCGCTTTTTAAAGTGGCATTCAAACCTTTTCGAGATTGTCATTGTGCTAAGCGCCACACCGGGAGGCCTGACTACTTCGCAACCTTGCCAAACCAAAATTAAGACTTCTGAGCAATAAGGCTCACATGATGCGTGGCGCTTCCCGACCGTAGGTATTGTCGAGTTACTGCAACGCGATCAGTGAACATTATGGTCAAATTTGACCAGACCTTCAACGCACCGGAATGGGAGAATCTGGTTTTGCAGTGATCACTTGCGCTTGTGGTTCTGCTCCAGTAGAGCTTGAAGCTAATCTTCAGGAGGTTCCGTTGGCGAGACGCAAATCGCGTGATTACGATGCGCAGCTCGATGAACTAGGTTCCGATCCCGGGCAGGTAGGCTCGGACAGCGCTGGGCAATCAGGGGATACTCAGGGCCTCTCGCAAATTGCAGACGCTGCCGGCGAAAGCGTCGAAGAACTCGCCGACACTGATCAGGCATATGAAGCGGAAGCAGTCGGCGGCGTCGAGGATGCTGCTGACCGCCCTGAGAGGCCTGTGTCTGGGGATCATGCCCGGTCAAATGACGCTCTGCCGGAGCGCGGAGAATAGAGGCCGCCGCAGCAGACTAGACCGGAAGAAACAATACTGTCCAGGCGGCTGCCGACGCCAAAAGCGGAGCGTCGGAAAATAGTAGTGGAGTTGGCTTGACCCGGCCCGTCAGTTTTCTTATGAGCGATATCGTTCTGGAAATCACAACTCTTACGCGCCGCTTCGGTGCATTTACGGCGGTCGATTCTCTGACCCTTTCGGTCAACGCCGGTGAGGTCTTCGGTTTGCTCGGCTCCA
>JBEKQR010000405.1:0-4182 GCA_049519515.1 Candidatus Korobacteraceae bacterium | reverse complement strand
GCGCTGGGGACCCCGGTAAAGCCATGCCCCTTCAAAGAACCATCTAATCAGCCCAGGAAATCTCGAATCCTGCGTTCGATAAAAACTCTGCCCTCATTCGACGGGAATCTCGCGCCAGCTTCTGAGCAGGTGCTCGAAGACCGGCTGCAGGCGTTTGAGCTCGGCCGGCGCGCACCGCAATGCCATTCTGTAGATAATGTCGTCGGCATCGACAAACGCGACCAACTCCGTGGCAGCTGGCTTTCCCTGTTCCTGGACCTCGACTGTGACCACCTGCGCCGGATGGCCGCCGATCATCGCGTTTCTGCGCTGGATGGTCTGAATTGTGGCTCCGGGCGGGGGCGAAAGCACGCGCTCGATCAGCTCGTCCAGCTCCGGACGCTCGCTACCGGCGGCGGGCTCGGGCAGCTCCAGCGCCGTGGCCGTGATCTGGTTCCAGTCCTTCTGCGGACGTCGCGACGTGGGTTCGGCAACCACCACGCCGGCCCCGCCATAGATCGGTCCCAGGTTGGTCCACTTGACCGGATACTCGAAACAGAAACCGGCGGTCTTCAGGCAATAGCGCGTCCACGGATGGGGCGCCGTTTGTCCGGGCGTGGGAGAACTTCTACGCGCGGCGGGCGGCTTTGGCGTGGGTGCGTTCCCCACCTGCGCCTGCAAGCCGCAGCAGAGCACAAGCAGGCAAACGCAGACAGCCCTGAATGCAGAATGAAATGTGCTTAGCCACCCACATTTGTCAACTGCTGGCAAATGTGGGGCACGATGTCTAAATTTGGGAAAAAATATATACCACCCCACGCATTTGCCAATTGCCACCAAATGCAGGACACCAGTAGTGGGGATATTCCCCAGGTTAGCGCCGCGAGGCCGGGAGAGCAATTTGCCACAAGCGGCACGGTCCAACCAGGACGTGCTGCCCATATCAAATGAGCTTCCGTCGGCGCGGAACCTGGGGCACCATCCCAAGTGACTCACTACTTTCATTTCCGCGCCGTGCGCCTGGAGGTCACGATCTGCAGCGCCTCCTGGGTTTCCTGCGGCAGGTGGTAGCTTTCGCTGTCGCTGGGGAATGCACCCGAGCGGACATCGGCGCAGTAGTCCCTCACCGCGTCGCGGATGAGTGTGCCGGCATCGGCGTAATGGCGGACGAATTTGGGGGTTGGCCCGAAGCTGAGATTAACCAGGTCGTGAAAGATAAGGATCTGCCCATCGCATTCCGGACCGGCGCCGATGCCGATGGTCGGAGTATGCACCTCGCGGGTGATCATGGCCGCGACCTCGCGCGGGATTCCCTCCAGCACCAGCAAGCAAACTCCTGCCCGGTCCAATGCCACCGCGTCGCGCATTAACTGCTCGACCGCCTTCAGAGTTTTGCCCTGTACCTTGTAGCCGCCCATCATGTGCACGGACTGCGGAGTGAGCCCAATGTGACCGCAAACGGGAATCTCGGCATCGATGATTTTGCTGATCAACTCAAGACGCTTTTCGCCGCCCTCGATCTTCACCGCCTCCGCGCCGGCTTCCTTGACGAAGCGCGCGGCATGGGCCAGTCCCTCGCGGCAACTGACGTGGTAGGAGCCGAAGGGCATATCGGCGATCAGGAAAGCCCGCTTGACGGCTCGCCGCACGGCCTTGGTGTGGTGAATCATCTCATCCACCGTGACCGGCAGGGTATTTTCGTAGCCCAGCATGGCTTGCGCCAGAGAGTCGCCCACCAGCACCACGTCCATTCCGGATTCATCGACCAGGCGGGCGGTGGCGTAGTCGTAGGCGGTCAGGGCGGTAATGCGCTCGCCGTTTTGCTTTTTTTCGGCTAAGGTCTGGGTTGTGATTTTGGAGCGGAAATCGCCAGTCGTAAGACTCACGTTGCCTCCAGTGCAGCTCCGCACTGCCGCGGATGCCGCCTGTCACGTCCCGAATGGGACAGAAGTGATTTAGTCCTCCAGGTAACGGAACGAACAGCACGTGATCACTCACCCGGGGTGGACACTGGGAGCATTGTAGTCGGGAGCAAATCGGTGCGCAAGAAGGTTGAGCCCTTCGACTTGCTTGCGCTCGCTCAAGGCAGGCTAAATGCAAGCGAAGCGGGAGCCCGCAGGCGAAATCTCCATCGGATCGCAATCCGCACTGTAGCCAAAAATCGGGTCTCGATCTCCTAAGTTCCTAGGTGTTTAGTCTGATTTTTAAACGTGAGTAGAAGTAGAGAATGACGCCATGCTGGCAGAGATGAACCGATTCGTCGAGGCGCATGACCGGTATCTGGCATTGGACAAGGCCCGGGTGGATTGCACAACTCCGCAGCAAAGGGAACTGATGTACATCGAAATCCTGCGCGCGTATCTGGAGGTGCAGTACCGGGCCAACAGAATTGCCGGCTTGCAGTACGCCGACGGCATGGACTTTGCCGACATGCATTGATCATGCCGTAAGCGGTGCCCCACGTCCTGCCCGGCGGTTGGGCTGACGTGGGCCTTCAATTACGTACTATTTGGGGTCCCCGGCAAACGCCGGTGTTGCGTTTGCTGGGGTGGCTTCGCGGCGGCAAAGAAACGGGCCGTGCCCTCCTCGACACGGCCCGTTCGCCCTCTTCCCGATAAACATCGTCAATGCTTGAGCTGCACCAGCTTGCTGGCGACTTCATTGGCCAGCTCTCCGTAGTCCTTCTTTTCCAGCCCCAGCACCGACTTGTTGTACTCATCGATCTTGGCCGAGTAGTTCATGGAGCAGAATTTCGGCCCGCACATGGAGCAGAAGGACGCTTCCTTGTAGAACTTGTCGGGCAGCGTCTCGTCGTGCATGGAGCGCGCGGTCTCGGGATCGAGCGAGAGCTCGAACTGCTTCTCCCAGTCGAAGGTATAACGCGCATGGCTGATGGCATTGTCGCGGTCCTGCACGCCGGGACGGTGCCGCGCCAGGTCGGCGGCGTGGGCGGCTATCTTGTAGGCGATTATGCCGTCCTTCACGTCTTTATCATTGGGCAGCCCGAGATGCTCTTTCGGAGTGACGTAGCAGAGCATGGCGGCGCCGTACCAGCCGATCATGGCCGCGCCAATGGCCGAGGTGATGTGGTCGTAGCCGGGAGCGATATCGGTCACCAGCGGCCCCAGGGTGTAGAACGGCGCGCCGTCGCACCACTCCTCTTCCTTGTCAACCTGCTCCTTGATCTTGTCGATGGGCACGTGGCCGGGCCCTTCGATCATCACCTGCACGTCGTGCTTCCAGGCGATTTTGGTCAGCTCGCCCAGGGTCTTCAGTTCGGCGAACTGCGCTTCGTCGCTGGCATCGGCGATGCAGCCGGGGCGCAGGCCGTCGCCCAGCGAGTAGCAGACGTCGTACTTCGCCATTATCTTGGTGATGTCTTCGAAATGCTCGTAGAGGAAATTCTGCTTGTGATGGTGGGTCATCCACTGCGCCAGGATGGCTCCGCCGCGGCTGACGATGCCGGTGATCCGCTTGGCCACCATCGGCACATACTGGATGAGCAGCCCGGCATGGATGGTCATGTAATCGACGCCCTGCGCGGCCTGCTCCTCGATGACCTCGAGCATGATCTGCGGGGTGAGGTCTTCGATGCGCCGCACCCGGGCAACCGCCTCGTAGATGGGCACGGTGCCTAACGGAACCGGCGAATGCCGCAGAAGGGCCTCGCGGATCTCGCGGATATTGCCGCCGGTGGAAAGATCCATCACCGTGTCCGCGCCGTAGTGCACCGAGGTGTGTAGCTTCTTCAGCTCCTCGTCAACGTTTGAAACCACCGCCGAATTGCCGATGTTGGAGTTGATCTTGCACAGCGTGGCCACCCCGATCGCCATGGGTTCGACTTCAGGATGATTGACGTTGGCCGGGATTATCAGCCTGCCCGCGGCCAGCTCCGAGCGCACCGTCTCCGGGGAGAGCTTCTCCCGCTCCGCCACGTACAGCATTTCTTCCGTTACCAGGCCCTTACGGGCGAAATGCATCTGCGACATGTTGCCGTCACTGCCGGCCTGCTGCCGCCGCCGCGCGATCCACTCGGCCCGCAGCTTTGGAATTCCTGTCCCTGGGATGCCCTTGCCATTGCGGCCGCCCTTGCCTTTGCCGTTACTGGTCATAGCCTGAACCTCTCATTGCTAAAGTCCAGATTATACGCTGGAGCAGTGCTGGTCCAGCCCTTCCAGCTCACGTTTATACCCTCACGTTTAC
>JBEKQR010000404.1:0-4207 GCA_049519515.1 Candidatus Korobacteraceae bacterium | reverse complement strand
GAAATAATCGGGCGAGTTCATTCGGTCGAGCGTGTCGTGCAACTCGGCAAACCTTCTATCTGCTGCAAGGTTTCCCTGCGGCATCGCCAATGTTGCCTCGAGATAAAACTGGGGCACGTCGTTGCGGTACACCAAGAAATCAGGTTTGTTCGCCCCGTCTGCTATTGTTGGATGAAGTTCAACTTTGTAGCAGTTGGAAAGCAGCAGCTCGTGCCAATACAGCTCAAAAAATGCGCCCTCATGCCCGTCACGAGTTCGAAATCTGCTCCCCACGTCTGCTTTAGCGTTCGCTGGCAGGTGCTCAAACCATCGCTCTAAGAGTTCACGGATCCTGCAAATACCTGGGCGTGCCGAAGTGTTCATGTATTCGAAAACACCTTCGTTCTGGCGTCGCGGCCTCATCTCAATATGCCGAATATCGTCGAATAAAGGCATCTTCAACTCAGCACAAGATTAATCCACCTCACCGGCGCTGCAGATATGTTTCCACAAAGCATTGGGCCTTGCGTTGAATGCGCGCATCGCTGTGCGGGCTTACCCAGGCGGAAGCCGCGCGCGAAAAGACCAGCGTGCCATGAATGCCGGGCAGGTAATTCAACTCGCAAACGTACGCGATCTCCAATTCGCCACCGGTGTCGCGGCCAATGCCAAAGCGCACCGCGTCGGCGGGCCTCTCGACGGGAAGGCGCGGGCAACGGGCGTAGCCCAGGTTGCATTGCTTCAGCTCCTCGTCGCCTGGCTGCGCGCCGTCGTGTCCGGGAGCCGAACAGCAGCCCTCAAAAGCGTCGCCCAGCGGAAGCCGTTGCGGGTGCGGCCAGCCGGCCGGCTGACGCTTGCTCGGAATGAAGTAGAAACAGCACATCGCTTGTACCGGGGCGCGTGAGCGCGTCTTTGCGCCACCCTCGCGAATCATTCTACACGCGCTCGGGCGGGAGGCGTCTCAGCTTGAAATCCCAACTTCAGGTGGGCCGCTCATCGCGCATTCGATTAAGATGAACATTGCCGGTGATAGAAGGATGAGGAGCTGAGATGACGCAAAGCCGGATTGAGCAGTTGAAGGCGATTCTGGCTCAGGACCCGGGCAATCAACTTACGCGCTACGCCCTGGGCATGGAGTACTCGGGCACGGGGGAGATCGACGCCGCGGTTGCCGAGTTCAAGCAGCTCCTGCAGACTAACCCTGACTACGCCAACGCTTACTTCATGGCCGCGCAGGCGCTGGCGGGAGCCGGACGCCGCGAGGAAGCGCGCCAGATGCTGACCGGCGGCATTGCCGCGGCGCAACGCGGCGGCAACCAGCACGCGCAATCGGAGATGCAGCAGATGCTGGAAGATATCTAAAATTTTTGATTTCAGATTTTTGATTTTTGATTTTTTGGACTTTTGCTTCTGGGGGCTGATCTCCATGCGTGAAGGCGCGGGCTTCCACCTGGATCTCAGGAGAATGGGTTCCTTCAATCTGAAATCAAAAATCTGAAATCATAAATGGCTCTTATTCGTCCTTCCGCATCATCTGCTTAAGCCCGAAGTCGATGACGAACGGCGCCAGGATGGCGAGCGCGATCAGCAGGCGATATCCCCCGGGAACTATGGACTCGGCCAGATTGCGGTCGCAGGCGCGCAGCACTGTCTCCGCCACCCGCTCCGCCGTAATCCCGTGCCGCACGCGCTCGAAGATTCGCATGCGGTCTGTCCCGCGCACGGCGTTCTTGCCAAAGTCGGTCTTAACGTATCCCGGGCAGATGTTTATTACCGAAACGCCCGTGCCGGCAAGTTCCAGCCGGGCGGCGCGGCTGATTCGATTCAGCGCTGCCTTGGTGGCGGCGTAGGCACCCATGTAGGGAACAGCGATATATCCGGCAACGCTGGAGATGTTGATGATCGAACCGCTGCCTTGCCGCCGCATTACCGGAATCACCTGCTGCATGGCCTCGATGGCCGCGAACAGGTTGGTTTCGAACATGCGTCGGTAGTCGTCGCGCTGCATGCGTTCGATCGAGTCCAGCAGGCCGAAGCCGGCATTGTTCACCCAGATGTCGACGCGTCCGAACGCCTCCTGAGCAGCGCGCAGCAAGCCCGCGATCTGGGCCGGATCGCAGACGTCGCAGGCGACGGCCAGCGTGCGCTCTGGGCGCCCGATCCTTTCCCGCGCCGCCTGCACGCGATCCTGGTCACGCGAGGAGAGCACAACCGCGGCGCCGTGATCGGCAAACAACTTGGCGATGGCCTCGCCAATACCCATCGAGGCGCCCGTGATTACGGCAACTTTTCCTTGCAGGTGCATGGCATCTCCCTGGGCTTCCCAGGTTTTTACGACCCACATCTGCCAACCGCGGCAGATGTGGGGCACGCCGGGCAATTCTGAAATGGCTTGATCCACTTGGGATGCATAGGCGCGGATTTTTTTACATCGTCGATTCAAAGATCACATTCCGAAGATCATATTCCAATGTGGATATTGGGACAAACTCACGTTCTTAAAGCTGCACGGATTGCCGCTGAACGACATTTCTAACTGAAAAACACTGCCTTGTCCCACTTCAGCAAACATAACGTCAGCCGCAGCTACTCTGCTTGTCCGGGTGGAGTTGCTGCAACCACTGCTGGGCAGCGGACGTCCAATGAGAAGACGCTTTCCGCCCGAGTTGTTGTTTTGCCAGCGGGCGTGTCTGTGGATTGCGGAACGGGATTGTGGAACGGAATGGCAAGCATCTTAAACGCCAGCGAGAGTGGGAGGCTTATGAATCTGCCCAGGACTTTAGGCGAATTGCGGCAGAGTTCGTTTTGCGAAAAGAGACTGCGGACCCGGCACGTGAAAGACGAGCTGCGCGAGAACCTGGTGGCGCGCATTCGCCAGGGAGGGCCGATATTTCCCGGCATCATAGGTTACGAGGATACGGTCACGCCGCAGGTGGTGAATGCCATCCTGTCGCGCCACAACTTTATCCTGCTGGGGTTGCGCGGGCAGGCCAAGAGCCGCATCCTGCGTTCGCTGACCACGCTGCTGGACGAATGGCTTCCGTACGTGGCCGGATGCGAGATCCGCGACAATCCCTACGCGCCGCTCTGCCGCCGCTGCCGCGAATCGATTGCCGAGCTGGGCGATAAGACTGCTATCGCCTACCTGGCTCCAGGCGATCGCTACGTCGAAAAACTGGCTACGCCGGATGTGACCATTGCCGACCTGATCGGCGATATCGATCCCATCAAGGCGGCCAAGGGCGGCCACGAACTCAGCAATGAGCTCACCGTCCACTACGGGCTGCTGCCGCGGGCCAATCGCGGCATCTTCGCCATCAACGAACTGCCCGACCTCGCCGGGAAAATCCAGGTGGGCCTGTTCAACATCATGCAGGAAGGCGACGTGCAGATTAAGGGCTACCCGGTGCGCCTGCCGCTGGATGTGGCGCTGGTCTTCAGCGCCAATCCCGAGGACTACACGGCGCGGGGCAAAATCGTCACTCCGCTCAAGGACCGCATCGGCTCCGAGGTGCGGACGCACTATCCGGCGACCATCGAAGAAGGCATCGAAATCACCTCGCAGGAAGCCTGGATCGAGCGCAATGGGCTGAAGTTGCAGCTTCCGCGCTTCATGCGGCAGGTGATCGAGGAGATCGCCTTCGTTGCCCGCGAAGACAAGCACATCGACAAGCGCTCCGGGGTGAGTCAGCGGCTGCCGATCAGCGCCATGGAGAACGTCATCTCCAACGCCGAGCGCCGGGCGGTGTTGCAGGATTCCGGACACGTGGTCCCGCGCATCGCCGACATCTACGCGGCCATGCCTTCGATCACCGGCAAGCTCGAACTGGAGTACGAGGGCGAGATGCGCGGCGCCGATCACGTGGTGCGCGAGATCATCAAGTCCGCCATCGCGCGCGTCTTCGATCAGTACTTCGCCAACGCCGACCTCAAGCAGGTGGTGCAGTGGTTCGAGCTGGGAGGCGAGATTCAGCTTGGGGAAACGGCTGAAACCGGCGAACTGCTGCGCATGCTGCGTGGCATCCAGGGACTGTGCGACAAGACGTCGGCGCTGGAGCTGGAGGAGCCGGAGGTCCCCGAGGCGCGGGTTTCGGCGGCCGAGTTCATCCTGGAAGGGCTGCACGCGCACAAGCGCATCGGCCGCTCCGAGGAGCGGGTGTTCAGCGCCGACAAGGCAGCAAAGCGTCCGGCGGAGCGGGAACTCAAGACCGAGGTCGCAGACGACTTC
>JBEKQR010000403.1:0-4209 GCA_049519515.1 Candidatus Korobacteraceae bacterium | reverse complement strand
GCACTTTAAGATCAGTCTTCGTGTGCGCGCCCAGCCGGTAATGTCGCACGTGACCACGTTACACCAAAACTTGCTTCGCCTGAAGGCGAGGGGTTTCAACCATCCCCGATGGGGACACTAAGAAAGCATCGGCATTCCCCTGTTTCCAAGTTTTTCCTATTTCCTTACTCCCTAACCCCTATCCCCTGTCTTTGAGGCAATCATGGAATGGTCGGATGAAGCCAAGGAAATCCTCGCCGAGCTGCTGCGGTACCTGCCTGGCAATGCGCGCGATGCTGTCGAGGAAAAGACCGGAGTCAGGGCCGAGGCCCTCACCACCGAGCTAGGAGAGGATGAAGGCCCGCCTGCGCGAGGGGTTGAACTATCACGGGCTCGATATCGATGACTTCGTGCAACAAGCCTGATTTTACATTACTTCAGCTCGGGAAAATCCTCTTCCCAGTATTCGTCTTCCCGGCGTCCGGGCTGCTGGCGTGTTTCCTGCTCAAGCGTCCGTAGCTGCACGCGGCGGATCTTGCCGGATATGGTCTTGGGCAGAGAGGAAAATTCAATGCGCCGCACCCGCTTGTAGGGTCCGAGGCGGCCACGAACGAAGGCAAAAATGTCTTTTGCCAGCTCGCGCGTGGGCTGCACTCCGGGGCAGAGTGTTAAATACGCCTTGGGCACATTCCAGCGGATCGGTTCCGGACTCGGCACCACGGCAGCCTCGGCGATCGCGGGATGCTCGATCAGCGCGCTCTCCAACTCGAACGGGCTGAGGCGATAATCGGAGCTCTTGAAGACATCATCGGAGCGGCCCACGTAGGTGAAGTAGCCGTCTTCGTCGCGGCGCGCCACGTCGCCGGTGTGGTAATAGCCGTTTTTGATGGCGCTGGCGGTGCGCTCGGCGTCGTCCATGTAACCGACCATCAGACTGAGCGGGCGCGGATCGAGCTTGATGCAGATTTCGCCGTCGCTCGCTTCCCTTCCCGCGGCATCGAGCAGAACCATCGTATGTCCGGGTGAAGCCATGCCCACGGCTCCCGGCTTGACCTTCTGCCCGGGGAAGTTTCCGAGGGTAAGCACGCTCTCCGTCTGGCCGAAGCCGTCGCGGATGGTGATGTCCCATGCCGCCCTGACCTTCTCGATAACCTCGGGATTGAGCGGCTCTCCCGCGCTCACCAGGGTGCGCAGTTTTACCTTGTAGGCCCGCAAATCCTCCAGCACCAGCATGCGCCATACCGTGGGCGGAGCGCACAAGGAAGTCACGCCGCAGCGCTCGATTTGGCGAAGCACATTTTTTGCTTCAAAGCGGCTGTAGTTATTGACGAAGATGGTCGCGCCCGCATTCCACGGCGCGAAAAAGCTGCTCCATGCGTGTTTTGCCCAGCCCGGCGAGCTGATGTTCAAGTGGAGATCGTCGGGCTGCAACCCTATCCAGTACATGGTAGCCAGATGCCCGACGGGATAGCTCTGGTGGGTGTGCAGCACCAGCTTGGGAAGCGCCGTGGTGCCGGAGGTGAAATAAAGCAGAAAAGGATCGGAGGCATTGGTCGGCGCGCCGGCGACGAATTCCGCCGGCCCGTTATAAGCCTCCTCGAATGCGACCCACCCGGGCGCGGCGCCGCCGTAAACGATTCGCGTGTAGTCTCCCGCGACGCCCGCGAAGCGCTCGACAGCGGAGCGGACGGCGATCACATGCCGGGCCTTGCCGCGGTCAAGGCGATCGCGAATATCGGCCTCCGTCAGCAAGGTTGCGGCTGGAATGAGGATGGCGCCCAGCTTCAGCCCGGCCAGCATGACTTCCCAGATGCCGACCACGTTCGGCAGCATTACGATAACCCGGTCCCCACGCCTCACTCCCTGGCTTCGCAGGAAATTCGCCACCTGGCCGGAGCGGCGGGAGAGCTCCTCGAAGCTCAGCTTCAGCTCACTCCCGTCCTCCTCCACGATCCAGAGCGCCGGCTTCTGATTGCCGCGGGCGTAGTTGTCGAAGTAGTCGAGCGCCCAGTTGAACCGCGTAAGGCTCGGCCAGCGGAACTCCCGATAGGCGGTTTCGTAATCTTCACGATGCTGAAAAAGGAAATCGCGGGCGGCAAGAAAAGCTTTCGCACCCTCGCCCAGAGCGGACTGGGTCTGTAAATCTGCCATAGCTAGCTCATCTCCTTGCAAGGTGGGTAACCATTCTACCGGAAAGGCGGACCGTCAGATAGCACAGCCGGTATGTCCACTCCTCGGGCCTGGGTCCGAATCGCACTTATCTTCCGCGTCGAGACAGGATACAGCAACTATGGAATTGCTGAAACAGGGAGCACACCATTATTCCAAAGCATTACGACCAAGCAGCTTTGACGCAGGACTGGCCCTTGAGGCTGCCCTGAAGAACTGATGATGTGGCCGGCCCTTCGGCGAACGCCCGATCCGCCCGTCACGAAGCCGTCGGCTGCGACGGGAGGGCTCGTTTCGTCAGGGCGTGCCAGACGCCAGTGCGCAAGCCTTTGCACTTTATGACCGGAAAATGTCGCAGACCCGGAACGAAAGGACAAAGCCCTGGTACTTGTACCGAGGTAACTTGCTCTAACCACTGGCTCAGCAGCCAGTGCCTGGAAAGCAATTGGCAGGTTTCGTGCACAATCGCCGGTGCGCAAAGGAAACTTGCTGGTGAACGCATCGAAGCGATTAGCTGCTGCCGCCATCCTTGTCATGTTGTTGTTGACCGCCGCTTGCGGCGGCAGCCCATCTTCATCTGCTCAGTCCCAGTTAGCCTCCCCGTTAGCCAACATGCAAGGACCGTGGGAAGCGACTATAACTTCTTCTTCCTCGCCAGCCGTGCGCCGGATAGGCATCAATATGATTGCCTCGGCGCCGATCCAGAACGGCAATCCCTGGAGTTCGGCGTGGCTGGCCAGCAAAACGGAAAACGGTGTTACCCAAGTCTTTGGCGCCGGCGTAGATTCTGTTGTTGATGCGAGCGTAAGCTACCTGCTGACCAACACGGGCCAGTACTACTACACCAGAACCATCGCACCCGTAAGCACAATAAGCGGCGTAGAATTCAACATGGCGCTCAACCCGGCTACGGGTTGGAGCGGCATCTACAGCGGGAGCGGTTCGGGCCAGATCAGCGCGCACCGCGTCGCCATGCTGCAATCGGGCACGTACAGCGGCGCGCTGTCCGGCCCCGGCTGGGCCTACATCGTCAACGCCCAACTCACCGTAGATAGCAGCATGTCAGACAAGGGAGACTGGCACGATGGAGAAATTGCGACCTCGCTGAGCGGCGCGGCCAGCGGCGCCAACCATCCCGTCTCGCTCGCGGGCACCACCTGCGGCAACTTCCTGGAGCTCTCCGGCAACCTCGGCAACCAGCCAACCGGAACTTACCACCTGTTGTCCTCGACCAATAGCCTGCTGGTGCTCGACAGCGCCAACAACGTGCTCGGCACATTGGCCAGGCAGTAGGAAGCTTCTCGCCGTTTTTCTGTCAACGACGCGCCTGCCACGCAGACCGGCTTCACCAGCCTGAAGGTTCGCTGCCATCGAAAATGCCCAGCGCATTGAGCTGGCCGCGCAGTTTCTTCTTCTGCTCGCCGGTGAGCGAGCGCATTGGCCCGCGCACGGGACCGACCGGGCGGCCCATCATCTCCATCGCCGCCTTGATGGCCGCCGGGTACTCCATGCGTATCTCAAACATGCTTTGTCGGAGCGTGGCTTCAGCGTGCCGGGCCGGCAAGATAGGTTTAGCGCTCTATTTGGCAACCGGGCGTCGAATTATCTATCCTGCTGACAGGTTTTCCCGCGGACTCAACCTATGACGCTTCGCGCTCTCCTGTTCGATCTCGACGGCACACTGGCCGATACCGATCCCGTGCACCTGCGGGCCTGGCTGGAATGCCTTCGCCCCTACGGGGTGAAGATCGACCGCGAGTATTATCGTTCGCGCATCTCCGGGCGCTTGAGTTCGGTGGTCGCGCGCGATCTTCTGCCGGGGTTGAGCGACGAAGACGTCGATGAGATCGTCAAGTTAAAACAATCCCGGTTTTGTGAGTTTGCCGCCAATCTTACAAAACTGAAAGGCCTGGACAAACTGCTTTCATGGTCGAAGCAGAAGGGCCTTCGTCTCGGCCTCGTCACCAACGCAACTCGACCCCATGCTCATTTCATGTTGCGCAAACTTGGGCTGGAAGGCTTCTTCGATGCGGAAGTGCTGGGCGAAGAGACTCCCGCCGG
>JBEKQR010000402.1:0-4232 GCA_049519515.1 Candidatus Korobacteraceae bacterium | reverse complement strand
ACTCCGGCGGCGGGGATCCCGGTTCCCCCGGCGAACGCAACCGTGTTCTCGAACATTCAGTCAGTTGCTCTCACCGGCAGTTGTAATTCGTCTAGTTGTGCTGGCGGATCAGGAAACAGTTCATACTTCAACGCCATGAACCAGACCACTCCCTCTTTGAGCGGTGCGAGCATGGAGATTTCTTCAGCAGGTGCTGGCGCTAATGCTCTTTTTTGGTGGCACAACAGTACCAATGCAGCCCTGGTAAGCTCTGTCTCCAATTTTCTGGAGGATTTTTGGATTTACACAGACAACACCGATGGTGTTCAGGCTTTTGAATACGACCCCGACTGGTATGTGAATGGCTATAAATATGATATGTCCATCCAGTGCGATTACGCCGATGGCAAGATTTGGCGGATATACGATTCCGGTGGACATAGATGGGTTGCGGTCTCTCCAACTCTTCCTTGCGGTTGGTCGGTAAACACTTGGCATCACGTCCAACTGTACGTCACCAGTAATCTTTCGAATCACACATATACCTACCAGACGCTAGTGATCGATGGGAAGACTACTGTGCTAAACGCCACTTATTCTGCACTGAGTAATGGGTGGGGGCCGACAATAGGGACGGAAGCCCAGCTTGATGGAAATTCTTCTGGCGTAGCAATCCACGAGTGGATAGACAAGATGACCTTGACGGTCTGGTGACAAAGGACAATATGAACGCGAGCCGGATGAACTGAGGAACCGTATTGCCTCACGTTTTCGGCGACACTGGAATCTGTTTTAGGAGGACTGCGGTTTCGCGTGCACGAGTTCCGCTTCCGCATTATTGCTGGGCCAGCCGGACGCCGGCACTCACAACCATCAACTTCGGCGGTCAGGCGCAGGCAGCCGACGAACCCGGGTTGCCCCACCTTGGCACAGCGGAAGACAATATTTCCGCCGAGTTGCCAAAGCTGAAACCCTGCCGGCGCGAGTGGCGCGTAATTGAGTGCGGCTCCTGGCGTGCTGAAATTTGGCAACAGCCCCTGCGGGGATGAGTTGCGCGGTCTTATAATACGTACGGTTGCGAATGTCTGCCCCAGTGCCCGCTCAGTACGCTCTTGTCGCATATCTGAAAGGTGAGCTCGCCGAATTTGTCGAGAGCCTCAGGCGTGAGGTGCATCCCAAGCATGCTCACCTGCCCGCGCACATCACTATTCTTCCGCCCCGTCCTCTGCTGGGCAGCGAAGCGAGCGCGCTGGAATGGCTGGCGCGGCAGTGCAGCACGGTGCTGCCATTCGAACTGGTGATGGGCGACATTGAAAGTTTCATTCCCACCACGCCTACGGTATTCATCAGGGTAGCGCACGCGGCCTACAAAATCCGCGAGCTCCATGACCTGCTCAACGCCGGTCCCTTCGCCTTCAACGAGTGCCTGCTGTTCATGCCGCACCTCACCATCGCCAAGCTGGAGACGGTCGAGGAAGCTCGCCGGGTGTACGACATAGCGCGCGACCGCTGGGACCGCTACGATGGTTCGCACCGCGCGCGCATCGAACACCTGAGCTTCGTGCGCGGCAGCGAAGCCAGGTGGACCGACATCGCGCCCATTACCTTGCGGGAAAAACCATCGCCGGGCCAGGCGGTCACGTAAGTTCGCGCTTTCAGCCTCTGCCGCCGGTGCTAGAATCGATCGTGTCCCGAAAAAGCCGCGCGCCTTCCCGACAGTCGCACTTGACGGGAACCCGGCCACCACGGGGCCGCTTGCCAGATGGAACCCGCCCGTCCCATATTGAAGAAGTTGCTGGCCGATATTCTCAACCGCTTCCCTGCCGAGCAGGTTCCGCTTGAAGCCTGGCCGTTCGTCTGTGGCAAGCAGGTTGCCCGGCGGACGCAGGCGGTGGGCTTTGTTGATGGCGTTTTGCGAATTGAGGTTCCGGATGCCGCCTGGCGGGCGCAGTTGCGAGAGCTACGCGGAGAGTACCTGGCTGGGCTGAATCAATACGGCGCTGCCCGGGTTAATGGGATTGAATTTGTACTGGCCGGCAAAGCCGCGCCTAAGGCGACGCAAGAGCGGCCTCCATCGGGCGCTGCGAACCGGACCGTTAAGCCGCGGCGCACGGGAGCGTCGCGCAATAGAGCTTCTGGCAATACCGCCCCTGCAGACGCAAAAAAGGCGTCTTCCGGGAACCACAGGAAAAGCAATGGCAGAAACAAAGGTAACCGAAAGTGACGTTCTGTACGTGGCTGATCTGGCCAACCTTGAGCTTACGGCCGAGGAGAAGGGCCGCATGGTGCGCGACCTGAACTCCATCCTGGAGCACGTCGAGATGCTGAACGAGCTGGACACATCCAACGTGCCGCCCCTGGCCGAAGTCGTGAGCATGTTTGCCGGCACGCAACTTCCTCAAGGCGAGCGTTTCGGCTATGCCATGCGCGCCGACGAAGTGCGTCAAGGGCTGCCGCACCAGGCCGCGCTGGCCAACTCTCCGGAAGCCGACAAGACGTATTTCAAGGTTCCCAAGGTCATCGAGAAATAGCGAAGTGCAGTTAGCCTTGCGATTTCGGCAGTGCCCCCATCTGCCTTCCCTTGGCGGATGTGAATTGGCGATCTGCCTTAGAGAAGCGCCGAGGATATTGTTACAAGAGAGCTCATGAACACCGACCTGCTGACCATTGATTCGGCGCGCGAGCTGGTGGCGCGCAAACAGACCAGCGCCACCGCCCTGGCCGAGGTTTTTTACAGCCGGATTGCGGCGGAAGACGAAAAGATCGGCGCTTTTCTCACGCTCAGCCGCGAGCGGGCCCTGGCCAAGGCCGCCGAGATCGATCGTCTGGCGGAGCGGGGCGATCCGCTGCCGCCACTGGCCGGCGTGCCGGTGGCAATGAAAGATGTATTGATGACGCGCGGCGTGCGCACCACCGCCGCCTCCAAAATACTGGACAATTTCATAGCCCCCTACGACTGCACCGCGGTGGCGCGCATGGAGGCCGCCGGGGCGGTGGTGCTCGGCAAGCTGAACTGCGATGAGTTCGCCATGGGCTCTTCTAACGAAAATTCCGGTTACAAGCCGGTGCACAATCCGCGCGATTTGACGCGCGTTCCCGGCGGCTCCTCGGGCGGATCGGCGGCGGCGGTGGCCGCCGGCATGGCAGTGGCCGCGCTCGGCTCCGATACCGGCGGCTCCATCCGGCAGCCGGCGGCTTTCTGCGGTGTGGTCGGCGTGCTACCTACCTACGGGCGCGTCTCGCGCTACGGGCTCATCGCCTTCGGCTCGTCACTCGACCACATCGGACCGCTGACCAAGACGGTGAAGGACGCGGCCACGATTCTCGAAATCATCGCCGGGCGCGATCCGCTGGACTCGACCTCCGCCGACGTGCCTGTCGGCGATTACCTGGGAGAGATCGGCCGGCCAGTCAAAGGACTCAAGGTCGGCGTGCCGGAAGAATATTTCTCGACCCCAGCAAACGCAACAACGGCGTTTGCCGGGGGTCCCGGCGAAGGCCTCGACCCGGAAATCCGGGCGGCCATCGAGCGCGTGCTGGACGGGCTTCGCGCCGCCGGATGCGAACTGGTGCGGCTCTCGCTGCCCCACACCAAGTACGCGGTCCCGACCTATTATCTGGTGGCCACCGCCGAGGCCTCATCCAACCTGGCCCGCTTCGATGGCGTTCGTTATGGGCATCGCGCCCGCGGCGCCCAGACCCTCTCGGAAATGTACCGGCGCAGCCGTAACGAAGGTTTTGGCACGGAGGTCAAGCGACGCATCATGCTCGGCACCTATGCCCTGAGCGCCGGTTACTACGATGCCTATTACCTGAAGGCGCAGCAGGTGCGCACCCTGCTGGCGCGCGACTTCCAGCAGGCCTTCGAGCGCGTGGACGCCCTCGTCACACCCGTAACTCCCACGCCTGCTTTCCGCCTGGGAGAAAAAACGGAAGACCCGATGGAAATGTACTTGAGCGACATTTTCACGGTTACCGCCAACCTGGTGGGTGTGCCGGGAATTTCAATCCCCTGCGGCGTCAATAACAAGGGGCTGCCGATTGGCGTGCAGGTCATGGCCCGGCATTTCGATGAGGGAACCATGCTGCGCATTGCCCACGCCATCGAAGCGGCGCAAGCGCGGTAAGTTCTTAGAGCTTGTTTCAAAAATAGTGCTTTGAAAGGGCGTGGCTTCGCGGGGTCCCCAGCAAGTCCGCATTTGACTTGCTGGGGTGCCTTGAGCCACGCCGTCCAGAGCCAACAAAAATGCGGG
>JBEKQR010000401.1:0-4242 GCA_049519515.1 Candidatus Korobacteraceae bacterium | reverse complement strand
CGCAGTGCCAGTGTGCCCTCGGGCGTGTTGCGGCTCACTGGGTCGGCGCATTATGAGGCGCCGCCATCGGGGCCGGCAGGCGCAGCAGTTTCGCCTGCCGGGGTGGAGAACCGTTCTCTGCTCGATGCGCTCTCCGCTCAAGCAGAGCTAAGCAGCGGCGCCCTGTCGGTGCAGGCATCGGGCGCGCGGGCCGAAGTCCGCGACCTGCTCGCACGCTTAAACCTCAGCCATGGCAATCTGGATATTCCGGAGATGCGGCTCACCGTCCTGGGTGGAACGCTCAGCGCCAGGGCATCGGTCGCGAACCTTGCGGGCGAGCAGCGCGGGCATTTGTCGGCCTCTCTGCGCGGCGCTTCCATGGCGGAGCTGCAGGCGCAAGCTCAAGCTCAAACTCAAATGAAGACGGCTTCGATAAACCAGGTCAGGCTGGGAGGCGTGGTCAACGCCGATGCCGACGCGCGCTGGCTGGGCAGCATTCGTAATCTCGCCGCTAAGCTTGACGCGACGATTCAATCGTCGCTCACGGCCCGGCAACAACCTGGAGCGGTGAACGCGGCCACCGCACCGGTAGTGTCATCGCAGCCGCTCCCGCTCGATGGCGTTATTCACGCGCGCTTTGCCGCCAAGGCCGGAGAACTCGACCTCACCGAAAGCTACCTGCGAACGCCGCAAACCCGCCTCGACCTCAATGGCAAGCTCTCGCCCGGAACCACCTCCTCCAGCCTGCAGTTCGCGCTCGAATCCAACGCGCTGCATGAACTGGAGACGCTGGCCGGTATGTTTCGCGCGTCTCCCTCCGGAGAGCCGCTTCAGCCGCTCGGCCTCTACGGCACGGCTTCTTTCCGCGGGAGCATTCGCGGGCGGCTCAAAGATCCGCAAGTCAGCGGCCAGCTAGCCGCCCACGACGTTCGCCTGAAGGGCAGCGCCTTCCGCCTCTTGCGTGCTTCCGTAAGCGCCAGCCCAAGCCAGGCCGCGCTCGAAAACGGCGAAATGGACCTCGCGCCTCGCGGCCGGCTGGCCTTCGACGTGCGCGCCGGGTTGAAAAAATGGTCTTACAGCGCGGCCGCTCCGCTGGCCCTTACGGTTCATGCTTCGCAGTTACCGGTGGCGCATTTGGCGCAGGCTGCGGGAGTACACACGCACGTAGCCGGCATTCTAAATGGGGACCTGGCGGTTCAAGGGACGGCGCAAAGCCCGCTCGGCCACGGGCAGCTCACCCTCACGAAGGCGGCCATTCTGGGAGAACCGGTGCAGTCGCTCAACCTCAGCTTCCAAGGCACCGGAGAACAGGTTAATGCCACCCTTGCCATGCGCGCTCCGGCTGGCAACGCCGGCGGCCGGCTCACCTATTATCCCCGGCAACAGAGTTACGAGCTGGTGCTGCAAGCGCCCAACCTGCGCCTGGAGCGGCTGCGCGCTCCGCGCGTCCGCGCCACGGCCATCGCCGGCCAGCTCAGCATCATGGTCAACGGACGCGGGACGATCAAGAATCCCGGGCTGCAGGCAAGCGCCCGCATTCCGGAGTTACAGGTGCGGGGACAGACAGTTCGCGAGATCAATCTGAATGCTTCGCTAGCCGACCGGGAAGCGCGCTTCACCTTCGATTCGCAAGTCTCCGGCAGCGCCATCTGCGCCCATGGGCAGATCGCGCTCAAGGACGGCTACCCGATCGACGCCGCCCTGGACACGCCGCCGCTCTCCCTGCAACCTTTGTTCGCGGCCTACGCGCCCGCGCAGGCGCCCGACATGAAGGGCCAGGCCGAATTGCACGCCACCCTGCGCGGCCCTCTGCGCCACCGGCAACAACTGCAAGCGCACCTCACCATGCCCGTCTTGCAGGTTGGCTACCAGGAGCTGCAGCTTGCCGCCACCGCTCCCATTCGCGCCGATCTTGCCAACGGAGCGCTCGTCCTGCGTCCTGCCGAACTGAAGGGCACGGGCACCGACCTGCGTTTTCAGGGCGAGGCGCCGGTCGCCGGCAACGCTTCCGCGTCGCTCACCATGACCGGAAACATGGATTTGAAACTGCTGCGCATCCTGCAGCCTGATCTGGAAAGCAGCGGCCAGTTGCAGTTCGACATCCGCTCGCAAGGCAGCCGCTCGAATCCGGCGCTTGCGGGGCAGATACGCATTGTCAACGCCACGCTTCTGCCGGCCGATTCCCCCCTCGGCCTGGAACATGCAAACGGCGTGCTCACGCTCGCGAACAAGCGGCTGGATGTTACTCAGTTCCAGGGAAAGATGGGCGGCGGCACGGTCACTGCCAGCGGAGGAGTTGCATTCGATCGCAACATTCGTCTCGAGCTCGCCGCCGCCGCCACTGGAGTGCAGGCTGTTTACCAGGGAATTCGCGTTGGCCTGGACGGCAAATTGTCCCTCAGCGGCACCCCGCAAACGGCCCTGCTGGGCGGGCGAGTGACGCTGAACCGGCTGTCGGTAACACCCGACTTTGATCTCGCCAATGTGGATACCGGCAGTACCGCTGAAGTCGCGACTTCCACCACCGGCTTGGCTCAGAGCATCAAGCTCAACATCGGCGTGCAATCCTCTGCCCTGCTGGAGGTGGTCAGCAGGACCCTCACCGTTGCCGGCGCCACCAACCTGCGCGTCTCCGGCACCGCCGCTCAGCCGGTGATTCTCGGACGCATCAACGTCAACCGCGGAGACCTCCTCATGTTCGGCAACCGTTACGTGCTGCAGCCGGGCACGGTGGACTTCATCAACCCGGCGCGAACCGAACCCGTCCTCAATCTGGCGGCCACCACTACCATCAGCCAATACAACATCAGCCTGCGCCTGCAAGGCCCGCTGGATCGCCTGCAGACCAGCTACTCATCCGATCCGTCGCTGCCGCCGGTGGACATCATCAACCTGTTAGCCTTCGGCAAAACCACCGAGACCCCGGGCGCAACTCCCATCACCGGAACCCTGGGAGCGGAATCGGTGCTGGCTTCGGGCATCAGCAGTGGAATCACCAGCCAGGTGGAGAAGGTGGCGGGCATTTCGCACCTGTCTATCGATCCGGCCTTGAGCGGCAACGGCAACGGAACCCAGCAGAACCCGGGAGCACGCATCACCGTTCAGCAGCGCGTCACCAGCAACCTGTTTGTCACCTTTTCCACCGACGTAACCTCGACGCAGAACCAGGTGATCCAGGTCGAGTACCACTTCTCGCCGCGCTGGTCTTTCAGCGGCGTGCGCGATCAGAATGGCGGCTTTGGCTTCGACTTCCGCGTGCGCAAGGAATATTGAGTTTCGCGATTGACAATTTATCGGGTCAACCCGGTGGCACTCTTAGAATCTGTCCTAAAACTGATAGTCAGGTGGATTACCGTGGAAGCCCACGGCTTCAGCCGTGGGGATCAGGGCATCAAGTCCGAAGCGGCTTTAGCCGCCGTGCCCATGCATCCATAGCGCCTAAAGGCGTTCTTGTTATTGAGCATGTTTCCCACGCCTGAAGGCGTGGGCTTCCACCTGCCGATCCCATACCTAACAAACTCGAGTTTTTGGACACGTTCTTAGGCCTGGAAAAAATTGCATAGAAACCAGGTGTGTATCAATTCAAGTTCCATCTTTTTCGTGCCATCCCTTCCCTGAAAGTGTTGAAAAAGGTTAATATTTATTTCTGTGCATTGAACGTCCGATTAACGAATTAGGGATTGTTGTTTTCCGTGCAGACTGACACAGGAGTTATTTAGTAGAGATGTTCTGGACCAAAAAGCCATCCAATTCCACCCCCGCAAATAAGGCTTCCCGCTCCGGGAGGCGAGCCGCGGCCCCGCCCGCCGGCAGTGCGAGCCAGGTCCCTGCCGTTCCCGTTACAGCCAGTTCGGGAATCGAAGAACGGATCCGGGCGCGGGCTTACCAGCTCTTTTTGGAACGTAAGGGCCAGGGGGGAAGCGCCGAACAAGATTGGTTGCGAGCCGAGGCGGAGGTATGCGCCGGCAAAGTTGCATAGCTCAGCCGGCGCCGTAATTATTTTTGCCGGGTGGAAACCAAGGCGGAAATTTGAAGCAGATTCTACTGATCGACGATAGCGCCACCCAGTTACGTCTGCGCGAGACCATCCTCCGCGACTCGGGCTATGTTGTCGATATTGCCACCGGCATCGAATCGGCGCTCAAGCTCCTGCACGCTTATCCCGAGCGCTTTGGCCTGGTGATCAGCGACCATCTTCTGCAAGGCGTGACCGGCGTCGATGTCGTAAAGCGAATCCGGACTTTTCTTCCCAATATGCCGGTC
>JBEKQR010000400.1:0-4256 GCA_049519515.1 Candidatus Korobacteraceae bacterium | reverse complement strand
GGGAAGCGGGCCAGGGCGCAGGCAGAGTTTACAATTCGGCGGCCCTCTTCAATCCGCAGGGCCAGCTTGCCGCGCGCTACGACAAGGTGCACCTGGTGCCGTTCGGCGAGTACATTCCGCTGCAGAAGCTGCTCAGCTTTGCCCAGTCGCTTACGCACGAGGTGGGCACATTTGCCCGCGGAAACGACCGCGTTCCGCTGCAGGCAGGCGCGGTGAAGCTCGGCGTCTTTATCTGCTACGAATCGATCTTTCCCTCCGAGGTGCGCCAATTCGCCGATCGCGGAGCGCAGGTGTTCGTCAACATCTCCAACGACGCGTGGTTTGGCAACTCCGGAGCTCCCGAGCAGCACCTGAACATGGCCCGCATGCGCGCCGTCGAGAATGGGCGCTGGCTGCTGCGCGACACCAACACGGGGATTACCGCCTCGATCGATCCCCTCGGGCGCGTGGTGGCGCAAGCGCCCGCGGGCGTGCGCACGGCCCTGGTGGCTCCGTACGCCCTGCGCGCCGAGACCACCTTTTACACCCGCTACGGAGACTGGTTTCCCCTCGCCTGTGCGATAATTTCCATCGTGGGACTGCTGTTCCGGCGGCGCTTCAGCCCCGTCAAGCGCAATGACGGCGTTTGATGAGGATCCCCGCGCGCGCCTGAGGCAGTCTCTTAGGAGCCATTACGCCGCATGCTTGAGGAACTGGAACAGGAATACCTCCCGCTGAAGGGCAAAGTCCGCGAACTTCGGGAGTATCTTTGACGCGCCCAAAGTGGCAGGGCAGCTCGCGGAGCTGGAGAAGGCGCTGGCCGATCCGGGCTTCTGGTCCGATCCCGAAAAATCACAAAAGGTAATGCGCGAGCGCAAGCGCCTGGAAGGGGCACTGGCCACCGACCGCGACCTGGGGCGCCGCAGCGAGGACATCGCCGCCTACTTCGAGCTGGCGCGCGAAGGCGAGAGTGTCGAGGATGACCTGAAGCGCGAGCTCGCTTCCTTGCGCGAGACCGTCGAGCGCCTGGAGACGCAGACGCTGCTCTCGGGCGAGAACGACGCCAATAACGCCATCGTTACCATTCATCCCGGCGCCGGCGGCACCGAGTCGCAGGACTGGGCCGAGATGCTGCTGCGCATGTATCTGCGCTGGTGCGAGCGCCACGGATTTGAGACCGTGCTCAACGACTATCAGCCCGGCGAAGAGGCGGGCATCAAGTCGGCCACCTTCAGCGTGGGCGGCGAGTTCGCCTACGGCCTGCTGAGCAGCGAGATCGGCGTGCACCGCCTGGTGCGCATCTCTCCCTTCGATCAAGCCAAGCGGCGGCATACCTCCTTCGCCAGCGTCTTCGTCTCGCCGGAGATCGACGAGAACATCGAGATCGTGATCAAGCCGGAGGACCTGCGCATCGACACCTACCGCTCCGGCGGCGCGGGCGGACAGCACGTCAACACCACCGACTCGGCGGTGCGCATCGTTCACATCCCCACCGGAATCGTGGTGAGCTGCCAGAACGAACGCTCGCAGCACAAGAACCGCGAACGCGGCCTCAAAATCCTGCGCTCCAAGCTGTACGAATACGAGCTGGAAAAGAAGCGGGAAACCAGCCGGCAGATCGAAGACACCAAGCTCGACATCGACTTCGGCTCGCAGATCCGCTCCTACGTTCTGCAGCCCTACCGCATGGCCAAGGACCACCGCACCAAGTTCGAGGTGGGCGACGTGGACCGCGTTCTGGATGGTGATCTTGACGGCTTTATCCGCGCCTACCTGCTGATGCGGCGCGCGGAGCAGAAAGTGTAAGACAAGCGGCTGCCCGGGTGGAGAGCCATAGAAAGACCCGCATCTGCTAACCGCAGCCGATGTGGGGCACGATTAAAGGCCGGAGGATCCTTGGCAAAGAGCAAATTGACAAATCCTCTGTCGTCCAGATTTGACCGCGCGCTGCAACTGGCCCATGATCTGCACCGCGAACAGCCGCGCAAGCGGGCCGACCACCCTTTCATCGCCCACCTGCTCGCCGTAACCGCCATCGTTCTGGAGAATGGCGGCGATGAAGACACGGCCATCGCCGCGCTGCTGCATGACGCCGTCGAGGACCAGGGCGGAAGGCCCACCCTGGAGCTGATTCGGCGCGAGTTCGGGGACCGAGTGGCCAGCATCGTCCTGGAGTGCACGGACGCCGAGGGCGAGCCCAAGCCCCCGTGGCGCTTGCGCAAGCAACAATACCTCGACGCGCTTCCGCATAAGTCCCGCGAGGCCGTGCTGGTTTCCTTTGCCGACAAGATTCACAACTGCCGCTGCCTGCTGCGCGACCTGAAGCAATACGGCGCGGGCACGTGGGAGCGCTTCGAGGGGCGGAGGGACGGCACCCTTTGGTACTACCGGGAGCTGGTTGTGAAGCTCCCAGGAGAGCCGTATCCTTTGTTGTACGAGGAGTATGCCGCCCTGGTCAGCCGGTTGAACCAGGCGGCTGCAGTCTCTTGACATGGCCAGTTTACTCGACCTCATTCGCAGTTCGGCGGCGCCGCCCAACGTGATGCGCAACGCGGCGCGGGGCAAGCTGAACATTCCTGCCGCCGAACAGCTGGAGGTCCTGGTGCATCTGGCCAACGATGCCGAGCTGGGCGCCGAGGCGCGGGCCACGCTGGCCGCATGGCAGGAGCAGGAGCTGGCCGCGGTTTGCGGCGAAGCGCAACTGCCGGCGAGCGTGGCGAAATTTTTCTTGTCCGGCGCCCCGCTGCGGACGCAGGTCGTCACCGCCCTGGTCGGCAACCGCTCGCTGCCGGAACCGCTGCTGGTGGAATTTGCGGCTGATGCGCCCGCCGAATTTTTATTCTGCCTGCTCTCCGCTGCCCGCGCTCGCGGCAGCCACGCGCTTCTGGTCGCTCTGGGCTCGAACGACCACATCTCTGGCGCTTCGGTGGAGCAGGTGGGAAAGGCGTTGCGCGAACCGGAGCCGGATTCGGTCCCGGCGCCGGCGGCTGAAGACCAGCAGCCCATATTCGATTTCGAAAGAGAGTACGCCGAGGAGATCGCAAAGGAGCAGCACAAGTCTTTTGAGTTGACGCGTGGCACTACCGACGAGAAGGACGAGCTGGCCGAGCTTATTCCGCTGGTCAAAGAGGGCCCCAAAAATGCCGTTGATGCGAAGCTGATCGACCCTGAGCAGCGCAAGCAGCTCTCGACCCTGCAGAAAATCGCCGCCCTGAAGGTCCCGGAACGGGTGCAACTGGCCATGCGCGGCACCCGCGAGGAACGCATGATCCTGATTCGGGACGGGGTCAAGGTGGTGGCCCTGGCGGTGCTGGAGTCGCCCAAGCTGAGCGAAACGGAGATGGAATCGATTGCCGCCATGAAGAACGTGCAGGAAGTGGTGCTGCGAGGCGTCGCCATCCGCCGCCGCTTCATGAAGGTCTACGGCGTGGCGCGCGCCCTGGCCAACAATCCGCGGACTCCGCTCGACGTCTCCTTGCCGCTGCTGAAAAAATTGTTGCTCATGGATCTGAAGAACCTCATGCGCAACAAGGGCATCCCCGAGCTGGTCACCCGCGTGGCCGCCAAGGTTTACCTGGACAAAAGCCAGACGCATAATCGTTAGACGTGAGGCAGATCGCAACCCAGAGCAGTTTCTCAGTTGGGTGTGTCCGATGCTCCAGGGAGGCGCCATCCCGGCCGAAGCGGCGCCAGGCGTCGCTCGCCCGGAACGACATTCATGTTTTGGAGGATGGCAAGTTGACCGAGACCGACCGCATCGCCGAAGTGCTGAAGCAGGCCAAAACGATCGCCGTCGTAGGATTAAGCGACAACCCCATGAGGCCGAGCTACGACGTCTCGCAGTACATGCAGCGGCATGGGTACCGCATCATTCCCGTAAATCCGGGCCTGCACAGCGTGCTGGGCGAGAAAGCGTATGCCAGCCTGGACGAGGTGCCGGAGAAGATCGACATCGTGAACGTCTTCCGGCGTCCCGTTTACGTGCCGGCGATTGTCGACGACGTGATACGCCTGAAGCTGCCGGTGCTGTGGCTGCAGGAAACGGTGGTGCACGAGCAGGCGGCGGAAAAGGCGCGGCAGGCCGGGGTCTTCGTCGTCATGGACCGCTGCATCCTGAAGGAACACCGGATGCGGAACCGGTAGCAGCCAAGTTGCGGTGACATGGAATGACCGGGCGGTGGCCCATGCCATGGAGATTTATGTCTTCGGCGGCCCGCTGGTAATGTTCTACAATCGCTGCCGAACCTTCTTTTTTTAATGGATAAGGCAGGCTCCGG
>JBEKQR010000399.1:0-4334 GCA_049519515.1 Candidatus Korobacteraceae bacterium | reverse complement strand
CAATCTGCATGGGCTTGTACATGTTTAAGAGCACACCCGGAACGATTAAGATTGCCGGTCCAAGCGCCGTGGGCGTTGTATGTCTGCTTGCCGCGGTGATTGGAGGCCGCTGGGTCGCTGCAAGCTCGTTTGCAACTCACCTGACCTTCACGGGGCACCAGATCTGCTTTCTGATGATGGCGTATGGATTCATCGCTTCCGTACTGCCCGTCTGGATGGTGCTCGAACCCCGCGACTACCTTTCTACTTATCTCAAACTGGGTACCATCGGCGCCCTGATCCTGGGCGTATTCATCGTGCATCCGGATATTAAGTTCCCCGCGATCACTCCGTTTATGAATGGCGGCGGCCCCATCATCAAAGGTCACCTATTCCCGTTCTTGTTCGTCACCATTGCCTGCGGCGCCATCTCGGGGTTCCACTCGCTTATTGCTTCGGGAACAACTCCGAAGATGCTGGACAAAGAATCTGACGCCCGTTTTATCGGCTATGGCGCCATGATGATGGAATCCCTGGTCGGCGTTGTAGCTCTTATCGCCGCCTGCTCCATGACTCCCGGCGACTATTTCGCCATCAACACCACGCCGGAGGTCTTCAGCAAACTCGGCTTGCACACAGTCAACCTTGACGTTATTGCCGGAGAAGTTGGCGAGAAGCTGGCCGGGCGTACCGGCGGTGCCGTTTCCCTGGCGGTTGGCATGGCCCAGATATTCAAGGGCATTCCGGGTATGCAAACGCTGATGGGCTACTGGTATCACTTCGCCATCATGTTCGAGGCACTATTTATTCTTACAACCGTAGACACCGGTACTCGTGTCGCCCGCTATGTAATGCAGGAAGTCCTTGGCAAGGCGTACAAGCCTTTTGCCAACAGTGCCTGGTTGCCAGGAAACCTGGTAAGCACCGCTCTGATCGTTGCTGCTTGGGGATACATGATCTATACAGGCTCGATTTCGACCATTTGGCCGCTCTTTGGAACCGGAAACCAACTGTTGGCGACCATCGCCTTGGCGGTTGCGACCACCTTCCTCGTCAATATGGGGAAAGCGCGCTACGCCTTGGTCACGGCGATCCCGATGGTGTTCGTGGGCGCAACTACACTTACGGCGGCGGTATTATCCGTCCGGGACATCTTCTGGCCGATGGCCATGAACCCGGGAACCCACTTCACCGGATACCTGGACACCGTGCTGATGACTATTTTTATTGTCGGAGTTCTTCTGGTCGTCTTTGAGGCTGGAAGAAGGTGCTGGAGTACGTTGCACGGCCGGCCAATTCCTCCAGAAGCCTTTGGGTCTCCAGTTGGCCACAAGGACGAACGCCCAGTACCGGCGGGAGTTCCTGTCGGTTGCTGCTGAAGTCTGACTTTGGAGAATAGAGAGGCCAGCGTGTATTGGCATTCGAAGTGGACGAGAGCAACGGTGACGCCAGCGATGGGTTCATCGAGATTCGAAGGAGAACGCCCAGACTCGTTGGGAGCGGCTTTTCGACAGTGCGCGTCGGGTCTTATAGACGACTGGACGCGGCATCGGCGTCAACCGGCCATGGCAGTCTTGCACCGCAGAGATCGATCGCAACAGGGTGATCTCTTCGCTTCTGCGGTGTTCTCGGGCGATCACGACTTATTAGCGTGAGAGCACCGCAGCAACATTTAGGTGGCCTGAGATCGCCATTTGCCGTCATGGGCCGCACGGCGACCAACACTCCCGGCAACTGCTGGTGACATCAAGTCGCGTGCACCCCGTAATGACGGGCTTGCCGGATGCGTGGAACAATGAACAAACTAATGGGAATAATGAACGGGAATGTGGCTCAGAACGCCGCGGTGATAGCTGCAAACGGCTACTCCGGGCTCGAGTCCAGTTGTTTCGCCTGTGGGCGCGACAATCCGCACGGCTTGCATATCCGCTTTGCAATCGATGATAGGGGGGCTGCGGAGGCGTCGTGGGTGCCCTCGCGTACTTGGGAAGGATTTGAGAACGTGATTCACGGTGGCATTCTCGCGACGGCCATGGACGAGGCCATGGCGAAAACCATCGTGGCGAGCGGCGTGGAGGGACTGACTTGCGAGCTGCGCATCCGGTTGCGCGCCTCGGTGCGGCCCGGTTCATCGCTTAGGGTTCGGGGATGGGTAGTTGAGCATCATCGCCGGCTTATCCGCACCGAAGCCAGCATCTGCTCTCTTGCGGGCAAAGAATACGGCCATGCCTGGGCCAGTTTCCTGGTACTGCCCGGTGTCCATCCCAGGCATGCATTTTGAGTGATCACTGTGTCGGGATTTTTCAGAGGAAGAAGGGGTCGTGGTTTCCAGGTGTGCCAATCCGAAGTGTTCCAAGCCATTTCACTATCTGCACGAAGGAAAGTTGTTTCGGCTTATGTTTGGGTATCCATTCCAGAGATTTCGCAGCAAAGAACGTCGAGTCGAGTACTTGTGGCTGTGCGCGGAGTGCGCGCCTAAATACTTGCTGTCCTGGGATTGCAGTCGGGGGACGGTACTGGTTCCGGTCCGCAGCGTGCCGGAAGCTGCGGATCGGAAGCTGGTCATTGCTATCGGTGGCCCTCCGCCGGATCGAGCGCAGAAGGGCTTAGGGCGCGGGAGCGCCGCAAGCGGAGAGCGCAAGATAGTGACTTCGGCCATATCAGCCCCGTGCCGGGTTGCACGGTTCGTGATGGAGGCGAAATGACATCTGCCCTGCCGGTGAATGCCGCGAAAATCCAGGATATTTTTCTGGCCACAGACTCATCTGAGACTTCATCCTCAGCGCTCGATTATGCGGTCGAGCTCGCGCGGGCCAGAGTTCCTCAACTCAAATGTGCGAAAGAAAGCGTACGTTACCGAGCCACATTCCCTGTCGAACATCCTATGCATATCGCCGCGCTAGCCCATAGAAGCCGTTGCGATGCGCCTCACCACGGAAGGCCATCTGTTCATAGAAAATCACAGAGACAAATTGACTAAAGATCCCAGCATAGAGCCGCCTGGCTGCAACATGCCGAGAAGAATCTCTTGCCCCTGGGGGTCGCCGAATGCAGCGCTCTCCAGGTACCAGAAGCCGTGAGTTGCACCATCCTGGGCGCTGACGAAGCCACACTGGGATCTTTCATGAGTGTGGCCCATAAGCACGAAAAGATTCCGTGTCGGGCTTGCGTGCTTGCGCATTATATCGAACAGACGCTCTGCATCCTGAGGGTTGTGCGCGAGTGTTCCCCAGCGCTGGAACGTGTACGCCTCGCCCTCCCATCGTGCGAATGCGTGGTGGTGCATGACGATTATCGTTCGTGCCTGTGATCTTGTCAGAAGAGCGTCGAGTCTATTGAGCTGGCCTTCGCCGCAACAACCCAGTGAGCTCTCGCCGAGTAGTGGTTCAGGCGGCGAACTGTTCAGGATAAAACATTGATCAAGTGGCCACCTAGGGTGAACGCAGATATCAACGGGTAAGGCGTGTGCCAGTGTTCTTGACTACAAGCAGAATAAACTAGAGCACCTGGTGCAAACCCAGGGGGCCAACTGCCATATCACCCTCACGCAATCCCTTGAAAATAATCAGTTGTGTGAAAGCGCCGGACGGCTCGGAAGGCATTGTGGACGATTCTGAGGCTGTAGTTTCCTCAAGAAACCATCAGATTCAACAACCACCGCCTGTAACTTATTGATTCTAAGGGAGGAATTTTGGCAATAATTTACTTGACACACAAAGTGACTTGCGCTACTCTGAAACTGCGATTGAAAGAAGCAAGCCAATGGAAGCCCCGAAAACACTGCAACAAGCGATCAACTACTTTGCCGACCCGGAACGCGCTTTTGTGTATGCCGTGAACTGGCGCTGGCCGGATGGCGTCGTTACCTGCCCGCGCTGTGGCGGAACAAAGCACTCGTTCATTAAGACGCGCTGGCTCTGGTTCTGCAAGGGCTGCAAGCGGCAGTTCACCGTCAAGGTCGGAACGATCTTTGAGGATTCGCCCATCACTCTCGACAAGTGGATGACCGGGATGTGGATGCTGGTGAACTGCAAGAATGGGGTTTCCTCTTACGAACTCGCCCGCACAATTGGCGTAACACAGAAGTCGGCGTGGTTCATGCTGCATCGGCTCCGCGCGGTTCTGCGTCCGTTGAAGTTCGGGAACATGACCAAGATTGGAGGATCGGGAAACGAAGTCGAGGTTGACGAATCGTTTGTTGGCCCTGATCCTAAAAACATGCACAAAGACCGACGCCTGCGCTACAACAAGCAGCGCGAAGAAATAGGACGCGGGGGAACGGCTGTCGTCGGAATGCTGGATCGTGATGGCCGCGAAATCCGCACCAAAATTGTGCCAGATGTGAAGCGGGAAAC
>JBEKQR010000398.1:0-4343 GCA_049519515.1 Candidatus Korobacteraceae bacterium | reverse complement strand
AGCTTCGCGCCTCCAGAAATCCAGCGGCGCAATGTCAGCGCCAGCCGCTCGCGCGGACTCCATAGATGCGATCATTTGCAACTCAAACCCGCCAAACGCGAAACAATGCGGCTGGAAGGGAAACAGTTTTAATCGCAGTTACCAATCAGTGACGAAACGGTAGAAACATCACGCGGGCGAACGGGGGAATATCTGACGTAAAACGTCGGTAGAATTGATCAAATGTGCCCTGCCGCTTTCGAATCGTGCCGAAATTATTCAGAGAGGGTCCGATCGGGCTCTCGCAGAGCGACAAAGCTGCCTCGCCCAATTTCCGTCGGAAGAAGGCGAGTGGAATCTAAGTCGAAATGGAAGTATGCAAATCCGAATTCGCTAAGAAAGGCCGCAATCTCGGGGATATGTTCGGTGCATTCCATGATCATCGCAAGTCTGGGCGATGCCGCTATTGTTTGTCGCGCTCCCTGAAAAACCGAGAGTTCTGCCCCTTCGACATCGATAATGACGAACTCCACAGGCTTTATAACTCCACCGCAAGCATCGCGCCAATACTCGTCCAGAGTGGTGCAGGGAACTATTTCAATGGGAGCGGGCGAATTAGCAGAGTTCTCCGTCAAGCGCCGCACATAGAAATGACCATCGGACTTCGGGTGAAGCGGGTCGAAATTGAGCGATATCTTCCCTTGAAAATTGGAGAGAGCCAAATTGTTTGCCACAACATTATTGCACCCATTCAACTTGATATTTTCATTGAGCAAAGTGAAATTTTGCGAGGAGGGTTCAAAGGCATGAACTATCCCATCCGGCCCAACCAGCTTTGAAGCGATGATCGTGTAGAGGCCAGCGTTAGCGCCGATGTTCAACACGCGCATCCCCGACTTTATTTCGTTGACCACGAAATCCCGCTCGCACTCTTCGAATGCCCCCTGCCAGATACACTCTGCTATTTGACCCTTTGCTCTCATCAAAATCGTGTGCCTCCCCGCCGCAAAGGCAATAGGCCACTTGCCAAACAGTCTGCGTCGAAAGGTCCACAACAATTGAGTGACTAGCCGCCAAGCAGGGCGGAAGGCAACACGTAGTATGGGGTAGCGCCTTGCAAAAGAACGAGCGGTTGAAAGCATATTCAGATTCCTCTCGAATATTTCCACCATATGCTGCATCTATCCACAGATCTTGAAGTTTCGCCGACGGGCGGCAAGACACATTACCTATTGAGCTTTGTATAAGATAGTTAAAAAAGTTAACAGCACTGCCTGCTCCCCAAACGCCATCAACGGGTAGGTCGGCGCCGCATTCGGCGTAGCGCCAGTTAGGCGCGATAGCTAAGTTCGCCCAAGATGCGCGGACCGAAGGCCAAGTAGCTATCGTCCCAGGTCCGGGGTGCAGATAAACAGAAGGTCCCTTCCAAACATAGCTCAATCAGCCTCAGGTCAGGTCAGATATATTTCGCTTGATCAAGGATGAATGTCGTCTCAAGGCATTGCCCTTTAAGCCCAGGAGGACCGCTAGTTTCCTATGGATAAATCGCGCGAAATTGTTTCGTTTCAAGGCCGCCTTCAGCCTGGCACCCAGCACGGGGGCCTCATGCGAAACCGCATTCCTGTTGTCCTTGTTCCACAAGAACACGTAATCAGATTGCTGAACATCATCGTGCCTGAAATCTCCTCGCTTAACGGTTCGGCAAAAGACGAATAAGGGTGTATCGGACCATAAACAGACTCGTTTTCCTCTATGTGGAGCAACGACCTCGTACCACGCTGTTTCATCGTCCGCATCCACAATAAACACTTGGGTTTCGGAGTAGCCGTTCTCCTTTGAATATAGGGAAAAGAACAATTCCGGAGAAAATTGCCAAAATCCATGACCGCAAAGATTATTCGCCGGCAGGAAGTGGAGGATTTGGCCGCCGTCAGCGCAAAGTAAGGAGATATTCCGCAAGGCCTGAGGCACGTTGTATATGTGCTCCACGCAGCCGGCATCAATGACGGTGGCATACTGGCGGGGCGGGGCAAACGGTTTGTTGAAATCTGCGACGAAAGTGCATCCTTCAAAGTCAGAGTAGTCAAAGGAGTCGACGCGTTTAGCTCCGAATGTCGTCGTCGCTAACAACTCCTCGCAATACGGTGGATATGAATAGTCCGCAGGCAGGGGAACATGCTTCTCTAGCTCTCCGGAAGGCACGTGCACCATCTGCCTCCCAATGGTTGCGACTTCCCCGAATCCATTTGATTTGAACGAAGCCCAACGCAATGTGTGCAACACATGAACATCGATACCCATGGGGATAGCCTCCCGGGGCTGACATAAAGCGAAACCCAGCAAAGCCATGATACAAATACATATCTGATGGCACAAGCGACGGTGTCGCAGACTGTTAATAATTTGACCTGCCCCCGGGGACACGCTCAATGTACCGCTCGAAGATGACCGGCTAATGCAGTGTCCGCGACGGAATTGTCCGCCTCTGCAGAAGGAAAGAGATGTGTGGGTGTTCCACAGCGGCTGGCCAAGATCGACCAGATTTTAGGCTGGGAGCGACAGGTGAACCGCGAACGTGATGTTCATTTGTCGAACTTGGGCGCTATCTATGCGAGGTACGGGCAGGGCAGTACTGGCGGATGGAAAACCTTAAGAGTTTTGACGAGTTCCTGGGGAGGCGGTTCCCAGAATCGAGACGGAAGGCGTACTGCCTAATGGCTATCCACGAACAGCTGCCAAAGACAGTACGGAGGGAGCTAAAGGAGGTGGGGCGGAGTAAGGCTACAAAGCTGGCCAAGGTGGCAAGGCGGAAGGGTCAGGATTTCGATTGTGCAAAGTGGTTGCACAAAGCCAAGACTTTGCCGTTCGACCCGTTCAAGCAGGAAATCGAGCGGGCAATCAATGGCCCGGAGGCCGAACCGTGGGAAATCATTTATTTTAAACTTTACAAAAGTCAGACTCCGTTAATCGAGCAGGCGCTAGAAACTGCCGCCCGCATGCGCGGCTCGGCTCGGTCCCGCGGCTATTGTCTGGAGGCGATCTGTGCCGATTTCCTGGCAGCGACGACATGGCGAGCGCCTGCGTGTTTTTGATGTCGCTGCCCGAAGCCCAATTCCGCCGGCTCACGGCCGCTGAGCCGCCCCTGGTCAACGTCGGCTGCGGCGAAGATATGGAGATGGGCGAACTCGCCAGGCTGATTGCCGAGATCGTCGGCTTCAGCGGCAAGCTGGTGTTTGACAGCTCCAAGCCGGACGGTAGTCCGCGCAAATTGCTGGATATTTCTTTACTGAATTCACTTGGATGGAAACCGATGATCCCACTGCGGCGCGGAGTTGAGAGCGTTTACGAGGAATTCAGCGCCAGTGCCTGCGCCCGCGGCACGCCCTAGATCAGACGATGGTAGACCGCCATATAAGCCGCCCCGACTCTTTCTCTACGGCACCGTTCGATGACGGATGATGGAGGACAATGTTTCTCCGGATGGTCAAGCGCCTCGCGGAGTGCTCTGGCAATGCCGTCCACGGAACGCGGATTGGCAAGAACCGCGTTTTGATAGAGTTCCTGTCTTGCGTAGGGACGGTCCGCCAGTACAAGCGCCTTTCCGCCGGCCGCCGCCTCAAGGGCGGAAATTGGCTGCTGTTCGACATGGCTGGGAAGCGCGAAAATCGTTGCGCCTCGGTATGCTGCCGCCAACTCGGCAGAGCCGGCTCGCAGGCACCGAATCCAACGAAATCGGCTATCCGCGGCGATCGCTTGCGCAACCGCCTGCCCATAGTCTTCCTCCCCGGTTAGAACACTCCCCACCAGCAGCAATGGGACGCTCATCTTGCGGCATGCCTTGATTAAAGATAACTGATTCTTACGCCGGCAAATATTTCCCACACAGAGGACATAATTCCGAATTCCAATCGCTCCCGATTCCGTGTGGCCGCTAGTTTCGAAGAAGATATCGTCCACCGAGTTGGGAATCGCCACCACTGTTTCGGCGGCGACTCCGACGGTTCTTACCAGATTCTGAGCCTGTGCCTGGTTGACCACCGTGATAAGGTCGATGATCGGCAACATCGCTCTTCGCAGTCGTGCAGGGCCGACCATAGAGGAAACCATGTGCCGGAGCCATGATTTCCACCCTGGATAATTCACCAGAGCGCTGAATACGACTTTCTTTCCGGCGGCGTGCGCCCACTTCGCTGTCTCATGATGCTGCTGGTGCAGTCCCCAGAAATGCACTATGTCGAAGTCAGCTTCGCGCCTCCAGAAATCCAGCGGCGCAATGTCAGCGCCAGCCGCTCGCGCGGACTCCATAGATGCGATCATTTGCAACTCAAACCCGCCAAACGCGAAACAATGCGGCTGGAAGGGAA
>JBEKQR010000397.1:0-4345 GCA_049519515.1 Candidatus Korobacteraceae bacterium | reverse complement strand
CCCTGCGCTCTGCTGCTGCGCTGAGGAACGCGGCAGGCGGTCGGATACCTCTGCCATGGCTGCCAGTTTTTCCGCAAGCTGCGGCGTGAGACCACGACTGTGATAACGCCAGCGCCAGTTGCCGTCGGCCACGCTGGGGGTGTTCATGCGCGCTTCCGAGCCCAGGCCGAGGACGTCCTGCAGCGGCACCACGCAGAGGTTGGCGACGGAATTCTGGGCGGCGCGCACCATCGCCCAATGAATTCCGTCCGCCGCTTCCCCCAGGTAGGCAAGAACACGCCGGCGCACGTCCTCTTCCAGGGTTTGCCACCAGCCGGCGGTGGTGTCGTTGTCGTGCGTCCCGGTGTAGACGACGGTGTTGGGCTCGTAGCGGTGCGGCAGGTAGATATGCGCGCCGGGATCGCCAAAGCCGAACTGCAACACCCGCATGCCGGGAATGTTGAGGTGTTCGCGCAGGGCATGCACGTCGGGGGTGATGAGTCCCAGGTCTTCGGCGATAAACGGCAGGTTGCCGAGCTTGGCGCTCAGGACATTGAACAGTTCTTCCTGCGGGCCGTCAGCCCAGCGGCCATGAACGGCGGTGGGCTCGCTCGCCGGAATTTCCCAGGACTGCTGGAAGCCGCGGAAGTGGTCGAGACGAATGATGTCGCACGAATGCAAGGCCCAGGTCACGCGCTCCACCCACCAGTCGTAGCCGCGCTGCCGCAAGGCCGGCCAGCGATATATGGGATTGCCCCAGCGCTGTCCGGTTTCGGAGAAGGCGTCCGGCGGCACGCCGGCCACCACCTCGGGCTCCTGCTCGGCATCGAGGCGAAAGATGCCGGGATGCGTCCACACGTCGGCGCTGTCGTAACTGACGAAGATGGCGATGTCGCCGATGATGCGGATGCCGGCGGCGGCGCAGCGCAGGCGCAGGGCCCGCCACTGCTCGAAGAAAGCGAACTGCAAAAAGCGGGCGGTATCCAGCTCCGGCTGCAACTGCCGGCGTTCGCGCTCGAGGGCCTCCGGCTGCCGCAGCGCCAGTTCGCGCGGCCAGCGGTTCCAGCTCTGCCCCTGAAAGCGATTGCGCAAGGCATCGAAGAGCACGAAATCTTCCAGCCACCAGGAGTTCTCACGCAGGAAAGCGTCGTAAGCGGCGCGCTCCTTGCCGGCGGCGCTTAAAAGAAATTCGCGGGCGGCGCCGGACAGCAGCGGCAGCTTGGTCTGCTTCACGCGTTCGTAGTCCACCGGGCCGCCGCGGCCGGCAAGCTGGGCGATGCGCTCGCGCGAAACCAGCCCGCGCTCGGCCAGCCGCTCCAGGCTTATCAGCAGGACGTTGCCGGCGAAGGCGGAAGTCGAGGAATAGGGCGAGTTGCCCAGCCCCACCGGATGCAGCGGAAGCACTTGCCAGAGGGTCTGCCGGGCCGCCGCCAGGAAATCGAGAAACTCATAGGCAGCCGGCCCGAGATCGCCGATGCCGCCTTGCGACGGAAACGAGGTCGGGTGCAACAGGATTCCGGAAGCGCGCTGTTTCAGCATGGGAAAGACAGTTTCGAGTTTCAAGTTTCGAGTTTCGTCTCAAGGTTCATTGATTACGCGTATCTCGCGATTTTCTCGAAACTTGAAACTGGAAACTTGAAACCGGCCGTTGTTATTCATTTTCCGTGGTACTGGCCAACATGCGGTTGAATTCCTTCTGGTAAATCTTCAACGCGCCTTTCTGCTCGGCGTTCTTGCGCAAGTTGGCGATATAGACTTCGAACAGCTCCATCTGCTTACGCTGCAACAACTGCTGGCGAATCTGATCCTTTTGCTGGTCAAACTCGGCCATGGAAGGCTCCTGCTTATCCAGCAGCAGCATCACCGCGCCGCCTTCGGCGGTGTTGACCGGCCCCGAAATCTCGCCTGTTTTCATGGTGAAGACCTGTCCGGCGGCGCCAGTGAGCGCGCCGATCTCCGGCACCTGCGCCTGCGGCGGCACCAATTCGCTGGTGTGCATGGTGGCGCCCAGTTCCTTGGCGGCGGCGCGCAGATTGTGCTGGGCGCGGGCGCGGTCGGAGAGTTCCTGGGTTTTCTGGCCCAGCAGGGAGCGGGCGCGCTCGGCCCTGAACTGCTGCTCCAGGCGGACCTTGACTTCCTCGTAGGTTGGAGTCGACGGCGGCTTGATGTCCTCAAGCCGAAACACGGCGAACCCCTGCGAGGTGGCCACGGCGGTGGGCGGCGCTTTCGCCTGCGCGGCAAAGATGGCGTCCATCAAAGCGGGAGCGTTGCCGATACCGGGCAGGATATCACCGCGGGCGAAGTACCCGATTTCGACCACCTGCAAGCCGTGCGCCTTGGCCGCTTTCTCCATTCCGCCGGTGCGCGCCTCGGCTTCTACCGCGCGCGACAGGGCCTCGCCCGCCGCCTTGGCTTTTTCACGCGCCACTACCTGCTCGATCTGCGGCTTGACTTCCTCCAGTGTTTTCACGTGCGCCTCGGTCTTGTCGTCGATGCGAAGGATATGGAAGCCGTAGTCGGTCTGAATGACGTTGCTGATCTGTCGCTTGGGAAGCGAGAAAGCCGCCTTCTCGAACTCGGGAACGGTGCGTCCGCGGGTTATGGCGCCGAGCAGGCCGCCATTAGAGGCGCTTCCCGGATCCTGCGAATACTTCTTGGCCAGGGTAGCGAAATCGGCCCCGGACTTGAGCTGCTTCAGGATGTCCTCCGCCCTGGCGCGCGCCTCGGCCACGGCCTTGGGGTCAACTTTGCCATCCGCTCCCGGCGGGGGAGTGCGAATCAGAATGTGCCGCACCGTCACCGACTCGGGAACGCGATACTGGTCCTGGTGAGCGTTGTAGTAGTTGCGCAGGTCATCGGCGCTGACCTTGGGCGCGTTCGGCAGCTTGGCCAGGTCGATCGGAATGTAGGCCGCCTTGCGCTTTTCGGGAATGCTGTTCACGAACTGCTGCTTGACTTTTTCATAGTAGGCGCGCAGCTCGGCATCCGTGGGTTTTACCTGCTGGGCCAGGTCGCTGAGGGAAATGACCGCGTAGTCGAACTTTACCTTCACGTTGTCCTGCCGGAACTGCTCCGCCATCTCCTCCGGGGAGACGGTGGCCCCGCCTTCGACCAGATTGCGCAGTTTGTTGATGGTGATCTGGCGCTTTACCTTGTCCTCAAACTGCGGGACGGTGAAGTTGAAGTTGGCCTGGACAAACGACTGGTACTGGTCATTGCCGATGAAGTTGCCCCCGGGAAACAGTTGCGCCGCCAGCGGGCCGTGCTGCAGCTCGTAGCGGAGTTCGTTGTCGCTGGTGCGCAGGCCCATGCGCGCCGCCTCGTTCAGCAACACTCCCTGCATCATCAGCGACTCGGCCGCCTGCTGCAGCAGGTAGGGACGAAGCTGCGGCGGAACTCCGCGCGGGAACTGGCCACGCCCCATCTGGTTGGCGAACTGGCTGACTTCCTGAATGCTGATGTCCTGCGAGCCGACCTTGGCAATCAGCCCCTCGTGGCCTATGCCAAATTCGTTGAGGATGCCGCCGGGAACCAGGGTGACGACCATCATGATGCAAATGATGGCCAGAAAGCCGATCAGCAAAGCCTTTTGCAGCCGGCCGGGAGTTTGCAAAAACCGAATCATCTCAATAGCTCCGCAACACAATAGAGAATAGACGATTATAAATGAACGCCGCGTCCCCCTCACGGTATCCCGGAGAAACCCGGGCCATTCTCAACCGGCGCCAAGCGCGGGTTACCACGGTGGCTGCATTCCGGGAGCATTCAAGGGGCATGCCATCACCGCCATCTGGCGCTGCTGACTTTGCCGAAGGGACGCGCGGTGGGGTACTATTGAGTCCATTGTTGAACGGGCCAAGAAAGGCCCATATTCGGCGCAGGCGTGGGGTTGGCGTGGAGTAGTTGTGGCAGTCTGATGTACGGGCCGTGTTTGATTTTGGTTCACCCCGGTTACGCTATCCACGAACGCAAGTCTTTTCTTCCCGCTCGCTGCGTCGAATCGACAACAGTAGAATTCCAGACCAAAAATGGAAGTTCTCGTTCAGAACTGAAAGGAGATTCCTGATGGAATCTGTTTTGCGAAAACTCTTCGTGCTGTTGCTGGTTCTGACCTTTGGGGTTGCGATCAGTTACGCACAAGACAGTGCGGCATTGTACAAATCGAAATGCCAGGCGTGTCATGGCGCCAGCGGCAAGGGTGACACTCCTATGGGGCCTAAGCTGGGCGTAAAGGACTTCCACTCGCCCGAGGTGGCCAAGGCATCGGACCAGGACCTGTTTAATACCACGAAAAACGGCAAGAACAAAATGCCGGCCTATGGCAAACAGCTAAGCGACGACCAGATCAAAGGGTTAGTGAAGTACA
>JBEKQR010000396.1:0-4349 GCA_049519515.1 Candidatus Korobacteraceae bacterium | reverse complement strand
TAGCGCTGGCCTCCAGGCCGGCTGTAGGTGCGGACGTCTCGTACGCACCTTCTTCTTGGCGGGCAAGCGTGGACGCCTCCCGGACAGCCGGTCTCCCACCCCAGCAAGCCAAAACCAGGCTTGCCGGGGCCCCGGTCTGGAGACCGCGCTACATTTTCACTTACCTCATCACGCCTTGGCGGCGCCGGCGAACTGTTCGCGCAGCTCGACAATCTTGCGGGCGTGGTTTTCGCAGTGGTTGGTGGCGAGTTCCACGATGGCGAGCAGCGTAAGCGGGCCACGCTTCGAGTGGATTCCCACGTTGTCCCAGGCGGCCGCGGGAATCCGCCGCAGCAAGTTGGCGGTAACCTTGCGGGCGGCGGCTAAGGCGGCCAGCACATCTTCGACGGGCTGGGCGTCGTAGTGCAGCGAGGCGGCCCACTTCTCCTGGTCCAAGGGCATCAGGTTTCCGCCCGGCTCGGCCACTATCTGGCGCACCCTGCCGCCGACCAGCAATTCGACATCGAAAACGTGGACCAGGTACTGGTGGATGCTCCACTTGCCGGGGGCCGGCACCTTGTCCAAGACGGCGGGGCTTACACCGCGCACCGCCTGGCTCATGATTTCAGATCCCTTCAGGTAGCGCTCAATCAATTCGGCATGGCTCATGCAGATTCTCCAGATTTCTATTTTCCGGATTTCCTGACCGGCGCAGCCAATCATACACTCGCCCGGCTGCGTATGGTTGCCCGTACCTATTGCCTACCGCCGAAATAGTGTGCGCAAGAACCCGTGCATCGCCCCTACGGGGCTCCACAATTTCCCGCTAACTTTCCCAGCGCTGAAGCGCTGGGCTAAATTGCACCCCAGGAAACGCAAAAGCGGCGTTTCCTGGGGACCCCGCAGCATCGCCGCTACGCGGCGCTGACAATTCTTTGCTCCACTTCCCGGTTGTAATCGAGGTTCTCACGCAAGCTCGAAAAACCCATCCTAGTCGCAAAAGGGCGATGAGGGTGGGGCGCCCAGCCCCCCGTCTTCATGGAAATTCAAATCACTACCACTGATTGCCAGCAAGATACGTCTCGTTCCGCCCGCGAACGGTATAATCGAACTTTCATATGAGCTATACGGTTCTAGCCCGCAAGTACCGTCCGCAACGCTTCTCCGAGGTAATCGGCCAGGAGCACGTCACCCGCACGCTGACGAATGCCCTGGCGCAGCAGCGGCTTGCGCACGGCTACATCTTCAGCGGGCACCGCGGCATCGGCAAGACCACCGTCGCGCGCATTTTGGCCATGGCCCTGAATTGCCGCTCGGCCGACCATCCGGTCACCGAGCCGTGCGGCGTTTGCGACTCCTGCCGCGAAATCCGCGAGGGCTCGGTGGGGACGATGGATGTCATCGAAATCGACGCCGCCACCAACCGCGGCATCGACGAGGTGCGCGGGCTGATTGCCACCGCTACCGCCGAACCGGCGCGCGACCGCTATCGCATCTTCATCCTTGACGAGGCGCACCAGGTCACCGACGCCGCCTTCAATGCCCTGCTGAAGACCCTGGAGGAGCCTCCGCCGTGGGTGGTCTTCATGATGGCCACCACGCAGCCGGAGGACATTCCGCAGACCATCCGCTCGCGCTGCCAGCACTTCAGCTTTCATGCCGTGCTCTTTCAGGACATCGTGGAGCAGCTCCGCGCCATCGCCGCGAAGGAGGGCCTCCAGGTTGATGACGACGCCTTGGCGCTGCTCGCCGAGGCGGGCGACGGCTCCATGCGCGACGCCCTCTCCATCATGGACCAGGCAATTGCCTGCTGCGGCGCCACCCTTACCGCCGAGGCCGTGCGCGGCCTGGTGGGCACGGTGCATTCCGGCGTGCTGGAAGAGGTGATGGCCGCCGTGCACGCCAACAGCAGCGAGCAGGCGCTGCGAATCGTCGATAAGCTGCTGGCCGAGGGACAGAGCCCCGTCCACTTCACGCGGCAGATGATTCGCTTCCTGCGCAATGCCGTAGTCGCCAAGGTGGCAGGCAGCGACTCTTCCCTGCTGCAGATTTCCGCCGACGAGAAAGCCCGCGTCGTGCGCACTGCCGGCCTGTTTGGCGAAGAGGACCTCACCCGCTTCCTGCAGATCATGCTGCGCACGCACGCGGATTTGAGCTACAAGCAGGAGCAGCGATTCCACCTGGAGCTCGGCATTTTGAAGCTGGTCCACGCGCAGCGGCTGCTGCCGCTGGAACGGCTGCTCAGCGGCTCCAATCTCACAGCCGAAGGCGGCCCCAGTGCGGCGACGAGCCGCGGCACGCAACAGCCTGCTCGCTCGGCAAATTTGGGATCGCCGGTGAGTCCGCGCCAAGCGGCGGGTTCTCCTGCTGCGCCTTCGCCGTTTGAGCTTGACCGCAACCGCAAGGGCGGAAGCGGACCGGGGATGCCTCCCACGGCAACAAGCGCAACCTCCACGCCCGAGCTTCGGCCGCACTCCGGCGCGGAGCAGGCAGCCGCGGCAGCGGTCGCACTGGAAGCCGCGCCAGCCGGAGCGCCGGAGCTGAAAGCTGTGCGGCAAGCCGTGGTCTCCGCCCTGGAAGAGGCGGGGCATCGCATGGCCGCCTTGACGCTCGAAGAAGGCGAATGGGCCCTCAGCCCCTCGGAGTTGACGATCCGAATTTCCAGCAGCGAACAAATGGCTTCCATGACGGTCGGACCGGAGCAGAGGCGTATCATCCAGCAAGCCGTGCAGAGCTCGCTGGGACGCCCGCTGGGCCTCTCGGTGCTCCCGGGTGCACCTAAGCCGCCGGCGCGCAAGAGCGCGCCGCCAGCGGTGGGCGCGGGAGGAATCCGCGCCAAAGCCGCGCACCATCCGGTGGTGCGGCGCATGATGGACAAATTCGGCGCCGAGCTGCGTACCGTGCTCGATAGCGATCAATAACTCTCCGGCGCGACAACCGCGCCGGGGTCCCCAGCAAACGCCGTTGTTGCGTTTGAGGGGGCGAAACTTCAGGCGGAAGAGAGATGAATCCGAAACAGTTGCAGGACATGATGGCCAAGGCGCAAGAGATGCAGCGTCAGATGCAGCAAAAAATGCAGGAGCTGGTGGTGGACGCCTCCGCCGGGGGCGGCAGCGTGAGCGTGCGCATGAACGGCGCCAAGCAGGTGCTTTCGGTCAAGATCGAGGCTGAACTGGTGCAGAGCGGCGACCTGGAAATGCTGCAGGACATGGTTACCGCCGCCTTCAACGAGGCCGGACGAAGAATCGACCAGGCGCTGCAATCGCAACTGGGCGGCATGCTCGGCGGACTGGGACTGCCTCCGGGAATGTTCTAAAAGCAGTTTCAAGTTTCGAGTTTCGAGATGCCAGGCGTGCGGGTTCTGGCCGGCGTCCGGCAGGTTTCAAAGTTTCAAGGTTTCAGAGCTGAAGTTCAAGATTCTGCCGCGATACTGGGGCCTTTGCTCACTCGAAACCTTGAAACCATGAAACTTTGAAATCTCGAAACTCGAAACTGGAAACTCGAAACTTTTATGAACCGATTTGCCCAGCCTATGGCTCGCCTGATTGACGAGCTGAAGAAGTTGCCCGGAGTGGGCAGCAAGAGCGCGCAGCGGCTCGCCTTTCACATTCTGCGCGCCAGCGACGAAGACGCCGCCTCGCTGACCGAGGCGATTCGCGACGTCAAGGCGCAGCTTCGCCTGTGCTCCCGCTGCAACAATATTACCGACGTTGAGCCCTGCGCCTATTGCAGCAGCCCCACGCGCAATCAGCGGTTGATCTGCGTGGTGGAGGAGCCGACCAGCATCGCCGCCATCGAAAAAACCAGAAACTACAACGGCGTTTATCACGTACTGCACGGGACACTGTCGCCGATCCACGGTCTCGGCCCGGAACATCTGCGCATTGCCAACCTGCTGCCCCGCCTGGAAAACAAAGGCGCCGACGAGGTCATCCTGGCCACCAATCCCACCCTGGAAGGGGAAGCCACGGCTGTCTACCTTGCGCGCCTGCTCAAGGAGACGGGAGTGCGCGTCACCCGCATCGCCACCGGCATTCCCGTGGGCAGCGACATCGAATACGCCGACGAAGTCACCATGCAGAAGGCCATCGAGGGCAGGCGCGAGCTGTGAGGAGTTTAGAATTGTCGATTTTAGATTTTTTGATTTCCGATTTCCGCCTGTGCCAGCATGCGCGTTATCTTATGCGACCGGAAGGCGGCTGGTATTCCATCCCTCTGAAAGGCGGCCGGAATCCGGTCTGACATTCCGTAACCCCCATCTGGTCTTCAATCTGCAAACTAAAGTCTGAAATATTTTTCTTGACGAGCTCAGGCCATTCCTGCATAATTATACACAGGACCGAATACTTTACAGCGCATATACGCCCATG
>JBEKQR010000395.1:0-4370 GCA_049519515.1 Candidatus Korobacteraceae bacterium | reverse complement strand
CCGCCGATTAGTTCCTCAAAGGGACTGAGGACACGACAGGAGCACCCAAGTGTCAGCTTTTTCTTAACGTTGGGAACACTGGATGAAATTATTGCGTAGCACGCAGTCCTATTCTCTATACACAAACCTGGTTGGACGTACCGGTTAACAGTGTTCACAGCTCCACTTCCAAAATCTCTTCATAGGCTTCGCGCAACTTCGTGTCGTTCTCCTCTTGTAGTCGATCGAAGGCAAGGTGGTCTGAAAGCACGAGTTCGGATAAGGCAAGCAGGGCGGCTGCGTAGCCATGATCCATGGTGCTAAGCGCGACAAGGTCAGAGGCTATCGGATATCCCTGGGAAAGGCCAAACTTAAAGCCATTTTGATAACTGGCACAGGTAGACAACGGGCCAGCTAAAATGATTTGTTCTGCATCAACCGCGGTCAAGAGTCCGAGCGATGCTTCGCCAAGACAGCGTCCCGCCCGGAACAGCACCTGATTCGTACGGGCGTCACCGTCTACGGCTGCCCGGCACACCTGGTCCAGTAGCTTTCTGATCTTGTCGAGGTAGCTCCAGCTAGGGATGGGGCTGGCTGTACTTCGCCCGGACTTAACTCGACTGGCGCCCAAGCCGAGATCGGTAATAACTGCGCTGCCGGATGAAACCGTGTTTAGGCACCCCATCTGGCCGCAGGAACAAACCCGCGTTTTGCCCTTGATTCGCATATGGCTGATTTGCCACCCAGCCCGAAAGTGGGGACCGCGGATCAGACGACCATCGATCCATAAACTGCCGCCCAGTCCGGCGGCGCTTCTGAACAACAGTACACTGCGCTTTCCCGCAGCAATTCCAAACCGGACCTCGGCCACGAGCAAGGCATTGCTCAAATTTTCTACCACCACCGGCAGCCCAAGCATTCGCTGAAGCGGCGACGCGATATCTGCGGAATCCCACCCCAAGTAGGGCGCTGCCAAAACCACTCCCTTGCGGTTATCCACTACCCCGCTTACCACGGTTCCCAACCCCAAAACTCGCCGGGGAGGAATACCGGCATCGGCAATCAACTTTTGTATGACTCGGACGGAGGCAGCAATCGCGTCTTGAGCTTTTCTCAGGCTGTCCAGTTCGATTTGGCGACGCAGAACCAACTCGCCGCGAATATTTACCAGAGATACACAGGGTTCATATGCACTGAGACTGAGCCCAACCACGTAGCCGCCGGCCCCACTCAACGCCAACTTAGTGCTAGGCCGGCCGAGCGGGTTCAGCGTAGACTTAGGACCTTCTTCAACTAAACCGGCTGTCACCAGCTCACGTACGATTCGGGTCAGCGCCATCACGGACAGGCCAAGCACTTCAGCGATCTGCGTACGGGTTACGGCATGCCCTTTGTAAATCTCCAGCAATACCCTAGCGCGGTTGCGCTGTCGAAGTCTGGCCGGTTTGAGCGAAAGTTGTGCCATCAATGTCTCTCAGTTGGCTATTCAATGAAATTCTTTTCAATCTTGATCCGTTCGCTTGTCAATGAGAATTTAAGTCCCTGAGTTTGAGTTCCTGTCAGCATGTCCAACCTGATGAAATGGACATAAAAAAGCTGCGCAAGAAGCGCTTGACAATTCAGGTGCTGAGGTTAAAATATCATAATTTATTAACTAACTATATGTTAATAAAGTGCGGAAGGTAATTCCTTGGAGACGTGTCAATGGATAAGCGACCTAACGTGCTGTTGATTTGTGCTGACCACTGGTTCGGAAGCCTGTTTGGGGTAGCAGGCCACAGCGCGGTTCAAACACCAGGACTGGACGAGATTGCACAGGCCGGCGTCCGGTTCACCCGAGCCTACTCCGAATGCCCAGTCTGTATTCCGGCACGCAGGACGCTGATGACGGGTCTCAGTCCACGTAGCCACGGTGACCGGATTTTCAATGATGACCTCACCTTTCCTTCGGTGGTGACCCTAGCACAGGCATTCCGCAACGCCGGTTATCAGGCGGACGCGGTGGGCAAACTGCACGTACACCCGCAGCGCGACCGCATCGGGTTCGATAACGTCATACTCGACGACGAAGGGCGGCCGCAGTATGGCGTCCTCGACGACTACGACATCTACCTGGGCGACATTGGTCTTGCCGGCCGCCAGTTCGACCATGGTATGAGCAATAACCAGTACCACTGGCGCGCGTGGCATCTGCCGGAAGAGACGCATGCGACCGCCTGGGCTGCGCGTATGATGGCGCGCACCATCAAGCGTCGTGACCCCACTCGCGAGGCATTCTGGTATCTAGGTTTCCGCGCACCGCACCCGCCGCTCGTACCGCCGCAGGCTTACCTAGACCTCTACGACGACATCGAGATCGACGAACCCTACCACGGCAGCTGGCTCGACGAGCCCGACCGTATGCCCTTTGCAGTGTCGGCCGTTTGGCAGCGTATGAACCGCTACACACCAAAACAGTTGCGAGCTGCTCGTAAGGCGTTTTACGCAATGTGTACGCAGGTAGACCACCAGATACGCTATTTAATCGGGACTTTGCGCCTGGAAGGGCTGCTAGACAACACTATCGTCTGCTTTACTAGTGACCACGGCGACATGCTGGGCAATCATCACATGCTGGCTAAGCGGGTGTTCTATGAGAGCTGTGCCTGTGTGCCGATGATCCTGCGTGGTGTGCAGGGCTGCACGCGTTTGCCGGGGGGCCGCGTTGATGACCGCCTTGTAGGCCTACAGGACGTCATGCCTACACTTTTAGATCTATGCGACATTCCGATTCCCGACCACGTTGAGGGTGTCTCGATGTTGTCGGATCACCGACGTCCATGGCTATACGGAGAGTGTAGCGAGGGCGAACATTCCACTAGGATGCTGCACGACGGTCGCTTCAAGCTCATCTACTATGCAACTGGAAACGCGTTTCAACTTTTCGACCTGGAAACCGACCCTCAGGAACTAACAGACCTGTCGCGCAATCCGGAGCACGCCGGCAGGTTAGAGCAAATGAAGTGCCAGCTCGTGCAACAGCTGTACGGACAGGACCTCGAATGGGTAAAAGATGGCCGCCTTGGCGGTTGGCCAAACAAGTCGTTCAGGTTGGCTCCGCATCGCAATCTCAACAGTCAGCGCGGGGACGGCTGGCCGCCATCGCCTACGGTGGATATTCCACAGATCGAATGGCATAGCAACACGCAAGCCGAACTGCAAGGGCAACAGAGCAAACATGAATGACCTACTCGCTAAAACGGAAATTCCGGTTAAGGAAAAACTTATGGAGCAAGTCAACGAACAGCAGGTCATGCGAAAGATCTTCTGGAGGCTGACACCCCTTCTGATGGTGCTGTATATCATCGCGTACGTTGACCGGGTGAACGTCGGCTTCGCCTCCTTGACGATGAATAAAGATATCGGACTCAGTCCATATATGTACGGATTGGGCGCGGGCATTTTCTTTTGGGGGTATTTCCTTTTCGAGATTCCCAGCAACTTGATCTTGGCCAAAATCGGCGCCCGCAGGTGGATTGCGCGCATCCTCTTCACCTGGGGGTTGGTCGCGGTCGCCATGGCCTGGGTGCAAGGGCCGAAGAGCTTCGTGACCATGCGATTCATCCTGGGCATAGCCGAGTCAGGCTTCTTCCCGGGGGTAATTCTCTCCTGGACGTATTGGTTTCCGGCGCGCTACCGAGCACGAATCATTTCCCTGTTCATGCTGGCGATTCCGCTTTCGTTTGGCATCGGGGGGCCTATTTCGACCGGGATCATGCATTTAATGAACGGAGTCCTGGGCTTAAAGGGTTGGCAATGGCTCTTTATCGCGGAGGGATTGCCGGGAGTACTGCTGCCTATCGTGGTGCTGTTCGTTTTATCGGATAAGCCCGCCAACGCAAGCTGGCTTACCGAGGCCGAGAAGCGCTGGTTAGAGCATGAGCTGGAAGCGGATCGTGAACAGGTCGCTGTCAAGAAGATCGAGTCCAGCGCGGGGCGTAGTCTCCTAAACCCAAAGGCCTGGGCGTTGTGCATTATCTATTTCGCCCGTACCGGCACCAGTTACGGCATGGGGCTGTTCTTGCCGCAGATCATCAAGGCCCAGGGCTACACCGACATGCAGACCGGTTGGGTCATGCTCGTTCCCTATGTTATTGGTTGCATCGCCATGCTGGCCTTTGGCTGGAGCTCCGATCGGCGCAAGGAGCGCAGATGGCATTTGACTATTGCTTTCGTGCTCATCACGATCGGAATGTGGGGAGCCGGTTGGGCTGGCCCTACCACCACGCTCTGCCTTTGTCTGCTCTGCATCGCCTCGATTGGCAATAACGGCAGCAACCCGCCGTTCTGGCCGCTGCCATCCGCTTATCTGAAAGGCTCAGCCGCCGCCGCGGGGATTGCGCTCGTCAGCT
>JBEKQR010000394.1:0-8625 GCA_049519515.1 Candidatus Korobacteraceae bacterium | reverse complement strand
TCATTCATCGCAAGCAAGAAACTCAAAGAGGCTAAGAAGCGGGCAACCGCTCAGGGCAATTCCGCAGAAGTCACCAAACTCGATGAGCAGGAGCAGCAGTTGGCCGAGAAGCACAGGGCTTTAGCCCGGTGAATGAGCTTGTTGGAATACATCAATTCCGGTTCTGCTTCAGTCTCGCGTCGAAGAAACCAGCTCATCCAGGTGCAGGACGGCTACACCGGGAGTCGAGCGGACCACGCGCTCGATTTCATCGACCTCGCTGAGGAGCGGAATCTTTCCGCTGATGGTGACCTCGCCATCAGAGGCTTGCACATCCAGCTCCAGTTCCGACGTCTTGGGGTCGAGGACCAAATCGGCCTTGACGCGGCTGGCAAGCGCCAGGTCCTTCATGCTTCTGCGGCTTTCGGCCGTGAACTGGAAGCAAGGCTGCTTTGCCATTCCCGAGATAATGCCGCAAGCCTCGTCTATGCCCATTTGCTCCAGGTTGATGACAACGTCGTAAAGCGAGGGATCGCCCCAATTGACGCCATAGAGAAACTGGGTCCACTTCTGGCGGTCCTCGTCGCCCTTCTGGAGAAAGGCCGCGGCTTCCTCGCGGCTGTACTTGAGCCGCTCCATCATGGTGCGTATGCGAAACTCGATGGGGGCAATGATGCGGGTGCGCAACACGTTGGCCCCGCCGCGCAGCAAGAGATGGCCGGCATTCCCATGGTAGATTGCTTTGCCGTCCTTGACCTCCTCGGTCAGGGCAGCCTGAATAAGGGTCAGGTAGATGTAGCGCTTGTGGCCGAACCGCTCCAGGAATGTCGGCGGCTTTTGCAGGGCATCCCGCAGAAGGTCCTGCGACACCCCGTGCGCGGCAGCCCTCTCGACAATTACATCGCGATCGACGCAGCGGTATCCAAGCCGATGCGCGAGGCATTCGGCCAGCAGCTTGCCGCCACTGAAAGTTCCGCGTGAAATGGTTATCACAGACATGGCCACCTCCTGCTCTACAATCCTGTTCCTGGCGCGGAACAGCCGGCAGCTCCACCTGGCCCTCGCCCACCTCGATCTGCGCCCCAGCAAACGCAACAACGGCGCTTGCTGGGGACCCGGGAAAGGTCGAGCTCCGGACAGAAGTTACGGGGTTATTTACTTCGACACGCCGGTCCCCGGCGTTCGTATGCGCGCTCAAGGACCAAGGTCGCTACCCTCGGCGGCGTCCCCACTAGCCGCTGGCCCATTGGCGCGGTGTCTCGGTTGAATCTCTACAATCGGCAGCCCGCCATCCTGCTCCAGTCTCGGCGGTCCGCCCGTACTGGCTGCCACTCCCCGGGCGCGCTGCGCCGGCTGGGCTTGCGGCGCCGGGGCCAACTTCCTTGGCAGGCGCTTCTTCTTGCCGCTTATAAGCATAGCAAGAAGATCCATTCCAAGTCCTGCGATGACAGCCAGAAGCACGGCCAGAATGCCATACCCAATCGGGTGTTCATGCGCGGTGATCAGCATCAGCGCGGGGAAACCGACTTCCACCAGGCGCAGCGCGGATCCGCTTTGGCCTATGATCCGCCCGTCGCGGCAGGCATAGACTTCCACCTGGTATGTGCCCGGCAGGGCCAGCTTGGGCCAGCCGATATCCAGGCTGTAATACTCGCTGCCGTCTTTGCCGGTCGCAACATGAACTCTGTCCGACAGGCGGCGATAACTGCCGTCACTCTTCTTCAACTCCACGTAATCATCGGCGAGCTGCCGCAGGGCCGCCGCGTCACGCACTCCGCGCTCGGTGCGAACGCGCATGCGGTTGCGGATCGAGAGCTCATCCAGGGCATAGGCATCGATGGTCTGGTGGTCCAGAAAGGTGTGCACGTCTTCGGAGCTGAAGCGTAGAAACAACGAAGGCGGGCCGGACACGTGCACCTTATCGACATTGATCCAGATCGGGCCGACACGCGCTTTCTTGTTGAAGACTTCGTCTTTGGAAGTTCCGCGGATAACTACCATCACCTTCGAGCCCCCGGGGACGGAGCCCTCCATCCGCAGCCGTGTGCCGTTGTAGAAGGCCCCCATCTCGATGGTCTCGGGGTAAAGCTTCAGCGTAACCGGCGCATCCGGGGCCCCCGGCAAGCGCTGCGCTTGCTGGGATGTAGCCGCCTGCGCCCGGCTGCCGGGGCAATAAACTATGGCCAGGATGGCCCCCAGGGCCAGACGCACGCCAAGCCTTAACAATCGTTGCCGTGACTTCAATGCCATAGAGATGACCTCACGAAATCCCGCACGCCAACGATTAGCGTGCCGGGTTCCGTCCACAGCATGGCGTGACCCTCGGCGCCGGAAAGCGGGTTCGACGGAGGCACCGCGATTCCGACCACCATCTTCAAGCACACGGCCAGCGCCAGAACCCCCAGCACGATCAGCAGTTGCTCGCCGCGCATGTAGCGGCTGGCCCGCGCCCCGAGCTGCGCGCCGATGGTCGAGCCGGCCGCGATCAACAGCGCCAGCACGACATCAACGCTGTGATTGCTGGCCGCCTGCATGAGCGTCACCCCCATGCAGGTGAACAGGATCTGGAACAGGTCGGTTCCCACGGCCACGTGCGCCGGCATGCGCAACAGGTAAACCATTACCGGCACCATGATAAACCCGCCGCCCACACCCATGACGGCAGTCATGATTCCAACCATGAAGCAGAGCACGAACGGCACCAGCGCCGAGTGCCGCACCCCCGATCTCCCATACTCGATCTGCAAAGGCAGCCGCTTCAGCAAGCTCGTCAGCGGGCGGGAGGCGTGTTTGCGCACTTCCTGGATCATGACTCCGCGACGCAGCCTCTGGATGCTGTTGTAAACCATGAAGCCGCCGACAGAGCCCAGCACCACGATGTACATGACACTGATCAGCAGGTCCGCTTCGCCCCGGGCGCGCAAAATTTTGACGACTTGCACGCCTACCGCCGAACCGCACAAGCCGCCCAGCAGGCAGTTGGCGCCCATCTTGAAATCAACATTATTCAAGCGGAAGTGAGCGGCGACTCCGGAGGCGGAGGTGGCGATAATGGCGTTGGCGTCGGAGGCCGCGGCCACAATCGGCGGGATGCCGATCATCATCAGAATGGGAGTCATGAGGAATCCGCCGCCAACCCCCAGCAGTCCCGACAAAAAGCCGATCGCCAGGCCCACCGATACCAGCAGCCCCATGTTGATCGACACTCCCGCTATCGGCAGCAGGAGGGGGAACCCAAGGGAGAGTACGGCGACAATTGCCAACAACGTGCCCATAAAGACACCAGAACCCCTAACCCCAGCGAATTAAGACATGGCCCGAATTCTTCATCCCCTCGTGATCGAATGCCTGGTTAACTCTTCCCTAAATTGCAATAGGTGCGCACGCAAATATGTGCGCTAAGTCACGTCACATATGTATTTCGTTGACCGCCATTGCAATTTGCAACAGCCAATGCTCCTTTAATGGTATGTGCGTGATTCTCCGGAACTTAGCGGGACCTGGGGTCCCCGGATTTGGCCTTTTTTCTCTTTGCTGCTGTGGAAAGCCAGCACCGCGCCGGGTTCCGCTGGCAGCATGGCGTGATCATGGGTTCCGGAAAGCGGGTTCGACGGGGGCACCGCCATTCCGACCACCATCTTCAGGCACATGGCCAGCGCCAGAACCCCCAGCACGATCAGCAGTTGCTCGCCGCGCATGTAGCGGCTGGCCCGCGCCCCGAGCTGCGCGCCGATGGTCGAGCCGGCCGCGATCAACAGCGCCAGCACGATGTCAACACTGTGATTGGTGGTGGCATGCATGAGCGTCACCCCCATGCAGGTGAACAGGATCTGGAACAGGCCGGTCCCCACCGCCACGTGCGCCGGCATGCGCAGCAGGTAAACCATGACCGGCACCAGGATGAATCCGCCGCCCACACCCATCACCGCTGTCATGATTCCGACGATGACACACAGCGCCAGCGGCAGCAGCGCCGAATGCCGCACCCCCGACCGCGGGAACTCGATCTGAAAAGGCAGGCGCGCCAGGAAGATCCCAAACGCATTCGCCTCAGGCGCGCGCGCGGCTTGCGTCATAACCCCGCGCCGCAACTTATGAATGCTGTTGTAAACCATGAAGCCGCCGACAGCGCCCAGCACTACCACGTACATCGCGCTGATCAGCAGGTCCGCTTCGCCCCTGGTTCGCAGCATCTTGACCGCCGGCACGCCTATGGCCGAGCCGCACAAGCCGCCGAGCAGGCAGTAGGCGCCCATCTTGAGGAAGCAACGGCGACAATCGGCGAAATGCCAATCATCATCAGAATGGGAGTTGTGAGAAAACCGCCGCCCACGCCCAGCAGCCCGGACAAAAAGCCGATTCCCAGGCCAACCGAAACCAGCAGCCCCATGTTGATCGACACTCCCGCTATCGGCAGGAGCAGGGGCAATCCAACTGAGAGCCCGGCGACAGCCACCAACAATAAGGCCATAAGAGAAATCCCTAATGACCTCACCCCAGCAAACGCCGACAGCGGCGTCTGCCCCTCGACAATCTCCGCGAACGCGAACCGGCTCGTGGCGAATTTACGCCCGAAAACCCCGGCAACTCAAACAGCCCCGAATAAGTCGGGCACTTGATCAGAGTAGCCGACTATTTACTTTCTATTAACTTGCTATAGATGGGCGCGCAATTATGTGCGTTGAGTCACATCACAGGGTGAAATTATGAAGAGCGTTGCAATTTACATCAGTTGATGTGGCGCGCCTGGCAAGCAATCGGGCCGAAAAATCCAATTACCGTTCGGAAACATTGATCTTAGCGGCAGTGTCAACGTCAGCCTTGAAGGCATAATTGCCCTCCAGGAACTGCTGCACGTACCAGCGCATGGCCGCGCTGCTGGTCATGTACATATCCAACTGCGTGGTGCAGGCCATAAGGCGCCCCAACATGTCGAGCTGGGATTGGGTTTCCTCTGCCGGCGCCTTCTTAAACCAGGCATTCACGAGGTCATTGCGGCGATCCACCAGGAAACCATAGTGCGAAAGGCAGGCGTCGATGAAACAAGCCCTCAGGTTGCGGCGGTACGGGGTTGCGCCTCCCCCGGCGAAGCGGAAGGAAATGTAGTTGTGGCTGGCAATGTCGGAAAGACAGGCGTCCACCAGCGTGAAATGATATGCCAGCCGCGAATTGAGATTCATGTACTCCTTGGCGACAAGCAGGTAGCTGCGGTCTCCCAGGGCGCGCATCGCTCCCGATTGAGTCAGGGTGTTCGCCATGACCGACGCCATATCCGAGAAGCTGGCGGGCATTTCCCGCTGCCAGCTTACGCCGGGATGCGTCAGCCAGCGCCAGAGCGCCTGAAAAGGCGCGGAGACGATCTCCGCCGGCGCGACTTCGGTAGCTGCCGGGTCCGCAAGCGCCAGTCCGCCCCCGAGGTCGAGCACATAAATGTTGACCGGCACCGGCGTCATCAGCCGCTTCGAGGCAGCTATATCTCCTTCCAGGACGCTGTCATTGACAGCGAACATCGCCTCGATTGCCTTCTCATGGCAAAAGCGGAGCACGTCGTGCGCGGATTTGCACCCTGACGGCCGGAACCGGCTTCCCAACGGGTCAAGCAGGTGAAGCGCAAGCAATCTCCGGCTGATGGGGTCGTCCTCGCCGGCTTTTTCGCCATATCGCTGCGCGATGTTGGCCTCGATGGCGCGCGGAGGCCACAACGAGCCGGGATAGATTCTCGGCTGCACCGCGTCCAGGCTGACGGCATCGCCCCGCTTCAGGCGGTCAAATATGCCGCTCATCCCGAATACCGACGGGATCTTGGCTTCACGCAACAGCGAGGCGGCATGACCGGCGACATTTCCCAGCTCCGCCACCACGCCCGAGACCCGGGGAAACACCGTGACCATCTCCGGCGAGGCCTTGCGCAGAAACAGAATGGCGCCCTCGGGAGTATCGCTCAGGCTTTTCAAATCGCCGGCCAGGAATACGGGGCCTGAGACCCGGCCGGGATACACGGTGGAACCGCCCGCCAGCAGCGGCTCTCCCTTGGCACGCACCTTGCTTCGCAACTGCGGAGACTCGGCCAGCGCCAACGTCCGTGCCTGCACTATCCAGGCCTGTCCGCGCTCATCCCACGCCCATTCGATATCCTGGGGAGCGCCAAAGTGCTTTTCGATTCTGAGGGCCCAGTCGGCCAGCAGCGCCAGTTCCTTCTCGTTCAGGCTTGGTGCAGTCGCCTCTTCAGGCAGCGTGGGCTGGCGGAGTATTCCGCCCTCGGGCGCCAGCACCACCTGCTCGGTCTTAGGCACAATGTTCTGCTCCAGCACCCGGTGGGGCCACTTGCGCTCCAGCACGAACAGATCGGCGGGAACCTGGCCGCTGGCGATGTCCACGCCGAAGCCGCGCGTGGCGGTGATCCACAGCGCATCAAGCTTCGGATCCTTGGGGTCCCGGGTGTAGATAATTCCGGCGGAGCTGGCGCGCACCACCCCCAGACACAACACCGCCATGGGACTGTCTATTTCCGGCAAGCCGGCGGATAAACGATAAAACAGCGCCCGCTCGCTGAAGCGGCCGGCCACCACCCGCTTGTAGGCGTTGACAACCTGATCTACGGGAACGTTGAGAATGCTTATGAACTGGCCGGCGAAGGTCTTCTCTCCGCCTTCGCCCACGGCGCTGGAGCGGACCGCAACCGCCAAACCGGCCCGCTGTAACGCCAGGGCCCTTTCGGTGAGAGCGACCTCGATTGCCCGTGGTATGGGGGCCGACATGACCAGCTCGGTCAAATGAGCGGAGACTTTGCGCAGCAGAGCCAGGTCGTTAAGATCCAGATTGCGGGTGGCGTCGCGGATCTGTTGCCACAGCGGGATGCCGCAGAAGTCGCGGTATGCCTGCGCGGTCAGAACGAAGCCGTCCGGCACAGGCAGGTTAAGCTTGTTCTTGATTTCGCCCAGCACCGCGGCCTTGGCCCCGACCGCACCGGCTGAACTGGCATCGACCTCCGACAATGACGCCGAAAAATTTTGCGGCCGCAACTCCAGTTTTGCCAGGTAGTGTTCCACTTCCTGCCGCTGAGCGGTAACCGCGTCCAGCAGCGCTCCATGGTCGTAGCCGGTTAAGCGTTCCAGCGCGGCCACGACCTCGGCCGCCTTGCGGAAGACGGACTCAACCCGCTCGCTCAACAGATCGGATGTGGGGCGGGTGAATTGCAAATCTTCCTGAATGCCGGCGAGCAGCTCCAGGCAGTCGTTATTGAGCGCAAGCAACTCCCGGAAAGCGGCGTAGCGGACGCGCACCCTTTCCTGCACGGAGCCTGCTGGCTCCGCCGGCGCCTTCTTCTTCCGCCACCACCCGAACATTAAGGCCCTCCCCACACGCTCGCACTGCACAGGCTCTCAAATAAACACTGGATGATCAAGAATAGTTTACTGGCTGGCACTGAAGGGTTTGAAGTATGCGGACGTCTCGTCCACACATTGACTGGCGGGCAGGCATGGACGCCTCCCGGACCCCGGTCTGCCACCCCCGCAAGCCAAAAACAGGCTCGCCGGGGACCCCGGTACCGCTCTGCGGGACCAGCGCTACCTTTTTCTGGTCCGGTTTCCACCCAGCAAGCGCAAATAGCGCTTGCCGGGGGGACCGTATGGACTACCCTTTCATCACGTTGGTCGTGGTGACGTTCATCAGTCGCAGGGCCTGGCCCGGCTGCTTGTAGTAGTAGCGGATCTCGTCGCCGGATTTCCAGGTGTCATCCGGAAGCGAAAAATACTCGTCCGCCACGGTGAACTTGACCAGCTTCTTGTCGCCAGCCGAGTAAAGGGTAATCACCTTGTTCTGGCGGTCCACGACCGGGAACTGGACGCCTTTCACGCGCGGGTCATCACTGCCCACGTTCGAGAACTCGGTGACGACCGTGTAGGTAATCGTCTTGATCGTCTTGGAATTCGCATCGAAAAAGATCACCGTGTTCTTGGCCGTATCGAATCCCAGCCGCTTGCCCGCCATCGGCGGCGTCCCCATCTCATGGGGGTCGGCAGGAATCTTCACGCTCACCGGAGGCACCACGTCATACCGCGGCTTGCTTGACTTCGCGGCCGAGTCGCGAATGATTGTTATTTCTCCCTTCTGCTTATCGAAGGCTATTACGCGTCCCTGATCGACGCTTCCGTAGTTGCCGCATCCGAAGGTCAGCAACGCGGCAGCGCAGGCCAGGAACAACTTCATTCTTTGTCCTATTGCAGCCATAGTTAGCTCCTTCCTTTAGTCGGCATTAGCGCCGAAAGCTTTCTTGGCGCGCAGTTGTGCACGTTCCTCAATGACTCCTTTGACGAAGGCAATGAGGATGTAAAGTGAAATACCGGACACCACGCCCAGGATCAAAACCGTTGCCGCCTGGTCGGTGAACGACTTCATGAACGGGAAGTAGCTGGGAATCAGCTTCATGATGACCGACAGTTCGCAACCGACCACGGCCAAGCCGAAAAAGATGCGGATGCCGTAGCCCTTGACGTACTTGGTCGCTACCGTGCCGATCTGAGCGCCAACCGCCGCGCCCAGCAGCATGACCATGGCCGCAAACAGCTCGACCCGGCCCTTGTAGCTGTAAGTTGCCGCTCCATAGAGGCCGGAAACCACAACTTCAAACAGGTCCGTGCCGAC
>JBEKQR010000393.1:0-4400 GCA_049519515.1 Candidatus Korobacteraceae bacterium | reverse complement strand
GGAGAAGGACCCAACGGGTTCTCATTCGAGGCCAATTTGACAATCTCTGACAAGCCATACTTCCTCTTAGCCTCCTCCAACGACAGCCCGGCAGTTCCCGTCTTCACCCGCTGGATTCCCTGGCTGAGTAGCCTCGACACGATATTACTCGACACGATATTATTTGACATTTGTCCTCCGCTCTGGACAATCCAGAAATCTGCTATGGCGCCTTTCCCTCGCAGCGCCTTCCACCAATGATGGATTGACGGAGTTAATCTGTATCAGCCCTTGCAACACCCTTAACGTCTCCTGCTGGTCAATCGTCGTTTCCGTCGCACCCATTTCTCACCTCTCGTCCGTTCTCGTTCATGCTCACGCCAAAGGATACTCCTTCACCGAGGGCTATCTTATTTTCCAGCAGCCGACGCGCCGAGTACGGCATTTCTTTTCGCAACGGTAAAACGGTAGCTAACATATAGTATTGCGATCCAAATAGGAACGACGATCAAGGGCAACCACATATCTTTGCTTATGGCCATCGTCACAATAACTACGGCAAATATCCCTAATGTAAAATAAGTGGAATAGGGCCAAAAAGGCATTTTGAAGAGCACTTTGTCTTCTTCATTATTGTGGATTTTAATCTTTCTGAAATTGTACTGGCTAATTAGGATGCACAGGCAAGCCACTATATTTTTGCCGGCGGTGATGGAAGCAAAATAATAAAATGCCTTGTGGGGTATAATATAATTCATCAGGACTCCAAACAATTGCGCTCCGATAACCACCAATACTCCTACATAGGGAGTGCCTCGTGCGGTAACTTTGGAAAGCACAGCAGGTGCATTTCCTTGTAAAGACAATTTGTACAGTTTTCGGCTGTTATAATAAACGTTACCATTCAAATTAGACAAGACGGCAGTAATAACTACAATGTTCAACACCGCTGCGGCTGCTGGAATGCCAATCTTGTCAAACACCAGCACAAAGGGACTGCCTGTCGTCGCAACCTTGTCCCAGGGAAACAGCGTAACCAGGACAGTGATAGCGCCAACATAAAAAATGATAATTCGCCATAGCACGCCTTTTGTCGCCTGCGGAATGGACTTGGCCGGATCTCGTACTTCGCCGGCGGCTACGCCGACATTTTGCGTGCCGCCGTATGCGAAGGTTACCAGCACAAGCGTCATTAGCATTCCCATGACCCCGTGTGGGAAAAAGCCTCCATGCTGCACAAGATTTCCGAATCCCATCGGAACGCCATGGTTACAAATCCCGAACAAAATAATCGAGAACCCGCCGATAATCATCAGGGAGATGGTAGTGACTTTAATGCTTGCGAACCAGTACTCAATCTCTCCGTAGATCGAGACGGTAATAACATTGACAATAGTTATGAAAACCACGCCGACGGCAGCCGTAACCCAGATTGGCGCAGTGGGGATCCAGAATTGAATATAGTGACCAAGAGCATTGAACGCAGCAGCAGGTTCGGCCAATTGCACTAGCAAGGCATTCCAACCTAATAGAAATCCCCAAAACTTGCCCAGGTAGCGATCCGCGAAGGCAACCTCGCCGCCCGATACCGGTTCCGCCGCACACATTTCGCCTAACGCCCTCGTCGCGAAATAGAAAGCGGCCCCGATAATGATGTACGGGAGAATAGCCGCTGGTCCCGCAGTTTGAATAACGCGGGCAGAACCGTAGAAAAGTCCAGTTCCAACAGCGCTACCGAGCGCTATCATCACCAGGTGGCGCCTCTTTAGCCCTCTGGTCAGTTCCTCTTTCTCGAGCGGCTTAACATAAATCTTGTCGTCCGTTAGGCCTCTGCTCCTGCTCACTTCTTGGTTCCCGGGAGTCTTAACTTGAGTCTTGTCATCCATGTCTGTCTTCCTTTCTTGTCTTCGCTCGCCATGGGGGCAGCGGGAAAGGCGACCGGATTTTTCCCGCAGTACGTGCGGTCCCAGCGGTTCCCCTTTCACATCGCTTTCCCCGGAGTGCGCGACTCCGAAGAATCACCAGGGCCCATTTACGTACTAGGTTTCAAGCGGCTACTTTGATTTCTTGCACCTAACTGCGCCGAAATACTGCCTGCCGCATCCAATCTCGGCTCGACTGAAGACGATACTCGCGACTACCCAAATCAACTGGAAGGCTGCTGAACGATTGTGCCTGCGAACCCCCGCAAGCGCACACTACGCGCTTGCGGGGGGCCAACTGCCAGGCATAGCAATAGCAGCCAAACCGGGCTATCGTTACTTACCAGCCTGGGCTGCCTTCTCTTTCTTCTCGTCGTCCTCTATGCGCATCAGCGCTCGCAGTCCGTTTCCGAAGGTAGGCGCGCCGCCGGGCACGATCATAGTTTCGATTGCTTCCAGCAGTTCCTGCTTGGTGAGGCCGTTGCGCAGGGCGCGCTTGGAGTGCTCGTACACCGCGTCGCCCTGCCCGCGGAAAGCCAGGATGGCAATAGCGACCAGCTCCCTGTACTTGATAGGGAGGGCTTTTCCGTCCGAGAGTCCCCGCGTATAAAGGTTGTTGTAGGCCTCAATGAAGTCGAGATCCTTTTCCGCCATGTAGGCCCACGGCGGAGGCATATAGCCTCTTTCCTCGCTCATCGCAGCGACAAGCGCTTTTCTGCGTTCTTCGATACTCTGCTGTGACATACGATCTCCTCTCTTCTTCTGCTCCGCGCACTACGGGATTCGCGACGCGGCTACGACAGGGTTCTTCCGCGCGCCGTACAGCTACTGCTGTGAGGCCAGGCGCGGCTTCCAGTGATAAATGTCGATGGAGTTCTGCCAGAAGAACTTGTTGTATGCATCGACGCCTTTTTCAGCGAAGTACTGGCGCACCATCTTCATGCCGTGCCCGATGAAGTCTCCGGCGTGCTCGCAAACCGGCCAGTCGCTGCCGTAGAGCAGCCGGTCAGGGCCGAAGATCTCCCAGAGTGCGTCGAGCGCGGGGCGATAGTAGCCCAGCATTTCCGGCGCCCGCTCGTTGGGATAGCCGCCGTCCTCCGAGCGCCACGTGGCGCGCTCCATCATGCCGGAAACTTTCATGTAGATGTTCGGGTACTTCGCCATCCGCCGGAACTTCTCTTTCCAGCTTTCGGGCATCGGCTTGCCGTCGACCGGGCAATGCGCGATGTGGCAGACCACTATGCGCAGGTTTGGCACGCACTCGGCGACCTTCAGCAATGTGGCCAGGGCGCGCGGGCTGCCGGTATAGCCGCCGAAAGACTTCGGCCCGCCGAAGCCGCCCCCGATAATGCGGAAGACGTCGAGCACGCAGTCCTTCTTCGCCAGCAGGCGCATGTCGGAGAAGTAAGTGCCGCCGTCGTCCGGGACAGCTTCAAGGTCCTTGCCTGTCTGCCGAATGCCTTTGAACATCGGATTGGCGGTCCACTTTTCAAGTTCGGCCGGAAACTCGGGCTTGTTCGGAGGTATCCTTCCGACCACGCCGAGCACCAGCGGCTCTTCGGCCGCGATCTTGAGCCCGAACTCCTGGTCGGTGAGCAGAATGGTGCCGGTTATTCCTTCGGGCAGGGCCAGCATCTTGTAATCTTCAGGCCCCTTCGCTCTTGGAGTTCCCGGCTCATAGAAGTGGTGGTGGCTATCAATAATCATGTTTTTATTCCTCTCTGAAGATCTGAAGCTCCGAGTTACTCAGGTCCGTTTTCTCTGACAATCAACGTCGCTCGACTAGGCGGCTGGGTCGCATCCTGCGACGCCTTCTCCGTCTCGATCACCACTTCCCCCCAAACCACGCCGCGCTTCATGTCTCCCATGTGATGAGAGGCGTTCTTGCCCCGGGCCGGGCCGGTCACCTTTCCGTACAACCCCGCCATCATCTCGTTCGAGGTAATTCCTTTGGCAAAGAAATATCCGCGCTCGCGCAATGAGGGACGCACGTAGTCGTCTGCCCGGAGCTGTATGCCGCTGCCGATGGCCACGGCCTCCTCGCCCATGCAGGAATGGACGGTCTCTTGCAATCGCCCTTGCTTATACTTTTTGACGCTTACTTCGTTTGTATAGCGGGTCAGGTAGAGGTAGTAATAGATCCTTTTGCGCTCGTTCTTGCCCAGCTTGCTTATCGGCATCGCCGAATGCGCCTCCTTCAGGCGCGAGGGCTGCACATACACAAGTTCACGCTCCCTAGAGGCGTATATCGCTCCAGGACGGGGCATTGCGCCCGGTTTAAAAGTGGCAGGATTGTGTCGCCGTACAATAAAAAAGTCAAATATTTATTTGCACGGGCATTTATATTTGCCGTGTATAATTCCCGAGTTAGCGTTGGAGCGCGGACACATTTATGAGCAATCTGGAGATGCGGCATCTGGAGTCATTTTTGGCGGTGGCAGAGGAAGGTAGCTTTACCCGGGCCCGCTGGGTAGCGGAGCCCGCTATTGGCCAAGATGA
>JBEKQR010000392.1:0-4404 GCA_049519515.1 Candidatus Korobacteraceae bacterium | reverse complement strand
GCCGCCGGCATGTACTCGCCTGCCAACAGCGCCTGTCTTACTTTCGCCCAGTGCGCCTGGAGCCATGGCTTGAACTCGGCCACCGTCAGTCCATCGACTCCCGGTGCTCCCTCGTTCTTCACCACCCGCTCGTAAGCGCACAGCATGTTGCCGCGTTCCACTGCGGCTTCCATCAGCCGCAGCCCTTCCGGTTTCGTTCGCCCAACAGCCGCCGTCCGAGCCTCCGCACCCGCGCCCGATCCCGGCAGGTTCCGCCCGTCTTCGCCCGCGCTGGCCGCACTCGCGTACGCTTCTGCTTCATCGACTCGCATCGAGGTCTGTTGTCCTACTCCCGTGTTTCATGTTCGGCCCTTCGCTCCTTACTGGCAGCTACTATGGCCTCGGCTGACTTCTGACAGTCCTTCCCCGCGCCTCGCGACGCCGGTAGCCCTGCGGCAGACCGCCAGATCTCCCCGGGTATGGCGCACCCACCTTTACGCTTATGTCTGTCGGATATACGTCATGGCGTTCCGTGCAAGAACCGGGCTTTGCATTAATTTGCCTGCTCACCCCGCCGTGCCGCCTCTATCCGCTTCCTGTTCGTCAGACCAGCGCTTTGCCTTCAGCTTCCTCCAGATTCCGCCTCGCGACGGACACCCTTGCCGTTCGGCTAACACTTCCCCTTGCCGGGCGTGTAGAGGACTTTCACCTCCAAGTGAGTGCGCCCTGCCGGGCGCACAAAGGAAAAGCCTCTCAAGACGAGAGGCTTTTTTCTTCCATCGCTTTTCCGCAGATGCGTGGGTAAGCGCCGGCTACTTTGTGCGGCTCTGAGAGGAATTCTTGCTCTAGGAAGGATTTTTTAGGAAACGGAACGCCATATAAAACGCGCTGGCGCAAAGCACTCCGGGAACCAGTACGCCGACAATTCCACCCGCCATGTTTCGCTCGAAATCCAGGAATTGAATTCCATCCAGCGTGTATCCGAGGGCAACAACCCCAGCGAGCGCGGCCAGCGCCCCCAACACCACCGAGATCAAGCGACCGAGCACGCGCACAACTGTTGCCTCTGACCTGCTTACATCTTATCGAATCCGCACACCTTATCGCTGCCTTTGTAGACCCTGGGCCGCAGGCATTACGCCTGCGCTTTGCACGCTGACTTTGCTGTCCACCACACTGCGATTGTTGCCGTAGGACTGGGCAATGCGGCGCGCGGTCTGCTTGTCGCGAGCGGTGGGGACGCTTCCGCTCAACACAATCTGCGACCCGGTCACCTCGACATCAAGAGGGCTGCGGGCAAGCGAGGGCTCGTTTCGCAGCGTGCTTTGGATTTGCTGGCGCAGCCTCTCGTTTTCAGGGCCGGCAATTGCGGACCCGAGCGCCGCCGAACCGGGGCCCCCAGCAAACGCCGTTTTTGCGTTGGCTGGGGTGGAAGCACCGGGGTCCCCGGCAGACGCCGTCTGTTCGGGCCGCCGGTCTTGCGCTTCGGGCCGGACGGAAAACAGCAGGGCAATCAGCAAGAGAAAAAGGCTGGCCCGCATCATCGCCTCCACTTAAGTATTTCTGATGCGTCCGGACGAAGCCGGGTCCGCCTGACCATGAATTCTCCATCCCTGGCGGTCTTCCACCCCAGCGCGCAACAACAGCGCGCCGGGGACTCCGGCGTATAATGCAGCTTCCGGATTATTCATCTCTGCTTTAGCAGGAGCGATTATGCAGTCACTCAACGGACGGGTTGCGCTGGTCACCGGGGCCGCGCAAGGCATTGGAAAGGCGATCTCATCGGTTCTCGCCCAGGACGGCGCCATGGTTGCCATGGCGGACATCCGTGAAGATACATTGCAGGCGGCCGTCGCCGAGATCACCGCCGCCAGCGGCAAGGCCGCCGCCTACAAGCTGGATGTGAGCTCGGAGGACGAGGTCAAGGAGGTGGTCAAGCGCATCATCGCCGATAACGGCAAGGTGGATATTCTGGTGAACAATGCCGGCATTACCCGCGACCAACTCATGATGCGCATGAAACGCGCCGACTGGGACGCGGTGCTGAGCATCAATCTCACCGCCGCCTTTCTTCTTACCCAGGCGGTAATCAGCTCCATGCTCAAGCAGCGCTGGGGACGAATCATCAACATCAGCAGCGTCATCGGACGCATGGGGCAGGTCGGGCAGGCCAATTACGCATCTGCCAAAGCCGGCCTGATCGGCCTTACCATGGCCGTGGCGCGCGAGGTTGCTTCCAGAAATATCACCGTGAACGCCATCGCACCCGGATTTATTGAAAGCGCCATGACCGCCGCCATGGCCCCGGAGATGCGCGAAACTCTTCTCAAAATGGTCCCGATGCAGCGCCCGGGGCAGGGTGTCGACGTGGCGAACGCGGTGCGCTTTTTTGCCTCCGAGGAAGCCGGCTACATCACCGGAGACGTTATGAACGTGAACGGCGGCATGTTGATGGGATGAGCGGCGCACTGGCTGCCGCCTGTGGCTCCGTCTGTCCCAAACGAGTTTCGGGCGGCGCGGGACCTGGGGCACACCTCGAAACGACCCCACGCCAGAGCTGCTCTTCCTGGTGCAATCGGTGCAGATTTGGGCGTCGCACTTTGAGTCTGGCAGGCTGCGCAACACGTAGAAACCGCACTCCGGCAGCTTCCTAGGGTATTCCTCTCATAGGCGAGAGCGCCGGCGACTGCATTGGAACCACAAAATGTACCGAATTGCACTTTGTAGCCGATTCCAGTGAAGATTATCCTTGCATCCAGCTTCAAAGAATCATTACCATGCAGCTAACCTTGGGCTTAGCAACTTTAGCCAGAAGATAACCATACACACATGAACATAGGCGAAACTATTCGCAGTTTCCGGCTCCAGAAAGGAATGTCGCAAGGCGACATCGAAAAGCGTACAGGGCTCTTACGTTGCTACCTGTCGCGCGTGGAGAACGGCCATACTATCCCTTCTCTGGACACGCTGGCGAAGATCGCCTCGGCAATGGATGTGCAGTTAGGCCAGTTCTTCGCCGACAACTCCGCCGATGCCGCTAGCCGGGCTGCCATGCAAATGAACGAAGAGGAGGTTCGCTTCCTCTCCCAGATCCGGCGATATTCCTCCAACCTTAACGACAGCGACCGCAAACTGGTCCTCGCCATGGTGAAGAAGATGGCGGCGACCGCCAAGTAATTGCCACCCCAGCGCGCAACAGCAGCAGCGCGCCGGGGACCCCGTGACCCGGGCTTTCGGTTTGCGATTTTTATTACGGCCATGAAATCAAAGGCGCCCCCGCGGGGGCGCCTTTTAGTTTCGAGTTTCCAGTTTCGAGTTCCTGGGCGTCCGTTTCACGTTGCACGTTTCACGTTTCAGAAGCCCGCCGCACTGCTCCACTCCATCCCGCTACTTGGCCGGCCAGGCTCCCAGCAGGCGGCGGATCACTATCAATTCGCCCAGGTGATGCGAGCCGTGGGTGGCCACCAGCATGGCCTCGCGCAGCAGGTTCTGCCCCTCGCCCCAGGGAAATGGATCGAGAAGATCGTTGCCCGGGTCACTGACCAGGCGCACCATCTGATCGCGGTCGCGCTGGACCTGGCGGACTGATTCCTGCCAGCTCTTCGGCGCTGGCGGCTGCGGCGACTTGGGCCAGTAATCCTGGGGCCACTTCAGCGGGCGGTAGCGGCCAGGCGGGGTCCCCGGCAGACGCTTCTTTGCGTCTGCTGGGGTGCCATTCATGCTGAAGCGTACGATGTCATCCTGCGCGATGCGAATGTGCTCCAGCACCTGCCAAGCCGAGTATGGCAGTCCTGGTGGAACCACCCCGCGCAGCTTCGAGGGAAAGTTCCTCACTACATCTTCGAAGCGCGCGTGGGCCTGTCCGCCACGGAGGAATTCGATCAACTGCTTGCGGAGTGCTTTGTCAACTGCGGGCATCGCGTGTTAGACGCCAATCCATGCGCCTTCCGTTGCCGCCGTCGATAAGTCACTTCCAGTTCTGTTCTATGAGATTCCCGAGCAGGTGTACCCGTCTGCGAGCTGTCATGCTGCGAAGCGAAGCATCCCCGTACTGTTTGTAGCAAAACGGAGCTAAAGCCTGAGGCGGCGCGGATTGGGACAGACCCATGGGATGCTTCGCGTCTCCTTTGGAGCCGCTCCGTCGAAAAACGTAGCGCTGGCCCCGCTCAGCGGGGCCGGCTGTAGGTACGGACGTTTCGTACGCACCCTGCGGATACGGCGGGCGTGGACGCCCCCCGGACAGCCGGTCTGGAGACCAGCGCTACATTTCATGATCGTGGGTGGGCCACAGGCCCATGTGATACTTGATTTCATGACGGCGTTGGCTCCCTCGGACCGAGTACATTTAGCGACTAAGCGACCAGGGCTCGGGGAAGGAGCCAACGTGAGATTCATTATAGGTTGTGATTTCCACCCCAGCTTCCA
>JBEKQR010000391.1:0-4404 GCA_049519515.1 Candidatus Korobacteraceae bacterium | reverse complement strand
GGTGTTGCAGGTCCAACCGATGGCGTTGCCGGTCCAACCTTTGTCGCTGGTCCGACTCTTGGTGCGGGTCCAACTCTTGGCGTTATTGGTCCAACCGTTTCTGCTGGCCCAACCGCAGGTGTTGCAGGTCCAACTGATGGCGTTGCCGGTCCAACCTTTGTCGCTGGTCCGACTCTTGGTGCGGGTCCAACTCTTGGCGTTATTGGTCCAACCGTTTCTGCTGGCCCAACCGTAGGTGTTGCAGGTCCAACTGATGGCGTTGCCGGTCCAACCTTTGTCGCTGGTCCGACTTTAGGAGCAGGCCCGACTTTTTGTGCTGGTCCAACTCTTGGCGTTATTGGTCCAACCGTTGCTGCCGGTTGATCTGCTGACGCTGCTGGACCAACCGTTTGTGCTGGCCCACCCTCGATTTTGGTCTCAAAGATGATGCGCTCATCGGCCCCCCTGTTCTTATCTTGGGGCTTGAGCTTTTCTATTTCCGGCAAGGCACGTTCCGCAGTCGACGAGACCAGATGGAATCCATTGCCGGCCACCGCCACCTCTATATACCTGGCCTGACTCAGCGGAATGTTTATCGCCAAATCCTGAACATACCTGCGTAAAGCGACCTTTAACTGGTGCTCTCCAGCACTTACACGGATTGAGAAATAACGCCCGTTACCCAACCGCGCAATACTCAGACCGTCAAGATAAATGTCTGGGCTGACAGCGCTTCCGTAAAATCGGGAGTGCCGATAAAAGACTAGCAAGGAGGCATCCGGACTGCGCCCCGCTTCTCGCGTGCTTTCTTCTGCCAGTCTACGTGCCTCTTCCAGTTTACGTGCTTCTTCTTGCTGGCGTGCTTCTTCCTGTTTGTGCTCCTCTTCGCGCTTGCGCTCAACTTCCTTTTCCCTCGCTTGCCGCACTCCACTTAGCTGAATCTGCAATACCCTTTGCCTCGACAGTTCAACTATAACGATGGACTGCCAGGTATCCTGCCCGTCGATAGAGGCGGCTTGCACCACATGTTCACCTGGTTGCACTCGCACGGGTTTGACTTCACCTGCACTCAGCCTCCCCTGTGGGTTGCTATCCAGCTTCCATTCACAGTCTAGATCAGTGGTTAGGACGAGGTTGGCAGAAGGCTTTGGCTGCGGTTTTGGCTTTGGCCCAGACGCACTGTTGGGACTCAGTTGTGTATAGGCAAGCAGACCAGTGGTCAGGACCAGGCAAGTCAGGCACAGCAAACGCCGAATCGGTGGAAGCATATTGTTCTCCGCTCAGAGCCGCAAAGAAGTTTGCTATTGCGGCTTCTGGTGATGTGGTGCCCCGTGGTCGTATACAACAGGAATATTGTTGAACTATTAATCGCCGCTATTTTACTGCTCCCTGGCGCGTTTGCAATGCCGATGTAGCACCCGCTTAACGCGTAATTGTGCACCCGGTTTAACCGTTGTGATTGCAACTGCAACAAACTAAGCCTCCTTCTTGCGGGAGAAGGAGGCTTAGTTGTCCCATCTTGGGCAATGGAAACGTAGTCAATTGCTGCGGCTACGCCTGTATCCCAAGCATTTCTCCGGGATTGCGCCGGGTCATGACGAGAATGTCCTTCTCCGCGATGCCCTGGTCCAGCATTTCGCGGATGAAATTCTCCATCGAGCAGACCGGCGAGGGATTGATGACCTGGCCGCTGTCGGTGCTCATGATGGTGTGCTCGGCGCCGACTTGCTTGATGGCATCCGCGATGCGCGCCGGCGGAATGGGCTTTTTCATCTGGTGGGTGATGTCGTTCACCACGTGTTCCAGCATGGTCGCCCCCAGGGCAAGAATCTGCTTCATGTCGGCGACCGAGTAGTTTTCCATCGGTGACACCGGATGAGTGACCACGATCTTTTTGACTCCCGCCTTCTTTGCCTCCGGCACCAGGACCATGGCCTCGGGGATGGAGATATGGCCGGTGGCGAGGATGCCGTCGTACTGCGCGATGAGGGCCAGGACCTCCATGACTTCGCTCTTCAGCTTGCCCTGCTGGTTCAGCAGGTTGATGCCCTTGATGCCCGACTTCAGCAGTTTGGCGAACATGGGAACGTTGTCCACCTCGCCCAGGTAGTGCTCAGCATGGATGGTGGGCATCCAGACCTCTTTTGCTCCCATGCGCAGGGCCATCTCCGCCGCCTGCGGATTCACGCCGCCCACGGACAGGTTGAGCGCCACTCCGCCGAAAACGGGAAAGCCGGCCACCTGGGTGGCAATCTGCGCCCGGTCGGCAGTGGTGGTGACATGGTTTTTCAGCAGGATGCCTTTCATCCCCGCTGCTTTGGCTTGCTGGGCGGCCTCGATGTCGGTCAGCAGCCGCGGAAAAACGTCCGGACCGGTGTGAATATGAAAATCGATGGTGCCGGCGACCAGTTCTTTGGCGCGTGTTTTATTGTCCATGAAGCGAATCCTCCTCTCGTGTTTCCTGCCCGAGCAAACGCAACGGCGGTCCCGCTTTGCGGGACTGGGGATCCCAGGCGGCGTTCGTGGGAGTAAAAACCAAGTCTATTCCGCAACGCGGACCTGTCAAGCGAAGTTGCGGCGTGGGGGTGGCGCAGTTTTGTTTTCCACGGGGCTCGCGCCGGCCCCCGGTTTGTGGCAATCTGGATTCATGAAAAACAAGAATATGCGCGAGCTGGAGAAGCACTGGGCCGAACAGCAGAAAAAGGCGGCAAAACTGGCCAAGCCGGCCAAGCCCGCCAAGAAACAGAAAACCCGCGAGGGTGAACCAGATGGCTCTCAGGATCGTGCGGGTAGCGATTAGGATCAGGCCTATTCCTTATTCCCTTCAAGCCACTGCGGCAGGCGCGCTGCCGGGCAGCGCACGCCGAGGTAAAAGGTGCCGAAGTTGGAATAGACGGCGCTCACCTCGTCGAAGCGCATCTCGTAAATTAGTTTCTTGAAGTTCACTGGATTGTTGGCGAACAGGTCGACGCCCCACTCCCAATCGTCGTAGCCGATGGAGCCGGAGATTATCTGCTGCACGCGGCCGGAATAGCGGCGGCCCACCGTGCCGTGTTCTTCCATCTGCCGCTGGCGCTCCTCGATCGGCAGGGTGTACCAGTTCTTCATTTCGCCGCGGCGGCGGTCCATCGGATAGAAGCACAGGTAGGGCTGGTCGGGAATCGGCGGGTAGAGCCGTGGGCGCATCGCCTGGCGCTGGCGGTTGAGCAGCTCTTCCACCTCGCGGTTCCACTCCTCCGAGTGCGGAGCCACGTTGCGCTCGGCCAAGGAGCGATACAGCTTCACCGTGGACTCGTAAAGTCCGAGCTCCACCACCGAAACGTAGGAAGCTGACGGCTCAAGATACTGCTGCCAGCGCAGGCGGTTCAGGCCGAGCTGGGCATCGTTGAGCTCGTCGAGCGAATCGCGGAAGTGCAGAATCAGCAGGTCCGCCTTGTGTCCCAGGACGGAATAGAGAGCCGTCCGCCCGGAAGCTTCGAGTGCGGCCAGCGCGTTGCCGGCTTCAGCGGCGATGGCGGCGCGCTCGGCCGGCGGTAACTGGTTCCACGCTCCCCAGCGAAGCCGGAACATCTGGTGCAAAACGCTGGCGCCTTCGATGGTGAGCGGCAGGGCAGGCAGCTCGGCGCCGGTTGTCTCCTGGAGCTTCTCGATTTCCATGATCTTCCTTACAGGGCGGCGTGCCATCTTTCGCACTGGCTCTAACCGCTCTAACCATTGTAATCTGCATGGCATGTTCTAAATTCAAGCTGGAGGCGCCGCATTTATGGTTCGAGGAAGGATTCCGCGACAGCCCTCGAAGTTCGGACGCCAGGCTGGCATTAAAGCGCCTCGGGGCGCCGCGCAGCCCTTTGGCGCTGGCAAAAGTGTCGCCGGCAGGCCATCAAGAGCCAAGGCGAGAACGGCGAAGCCGGCAAAGGCTGCAACGTCCACTCCGGCAAAACCGGCGAAAGTCACAGGCGGAAAACCAGCGTCTCCAGGCGCAGCACAAGCCTTGAAAACCAAGCCTGCGTCCGCTACGAAAATCGCGAAGTCGGCTGCCGGCTACGACCCGCTGGCTCCGCAGAGAGTTGATGAAATTCTGCGGCGGCTTGATGCCGCTTATCCCGGCGTCAAGTGCGCCTTGCATCACCAGAGCGCATGGGAGCTGCTGGTGGCAACCATCCTTTCTGCGCAGTGCACCGATGCGCGGGTAAACATGGTTACGCCGGAGCTGTTCAAGCGTTATCCCACGCCGCAAGATTTTGCCGCTCTTCAGCCGGAGCAGCTCGAACCGGATATCCGCTCGACCGGCTTCTTCCGCAACAAGGCCAAGTCCCTGGTCGGCGCGGCCCGCAAGCTGGTAGCCGATTACGGCGGCGCGGTGCCGGACGACATGGATAAACTGCTGGCGCTGCCGGGAGTGGCGCGCAAGACGGCCAACGTGGT
>JBEKQR010000390.1:0-4418 GCA_049519515.1 Candidatus Korobacteraceae bacterium | reverse complement strand
TGAATCTCACGTTGGCTCCTTCCCCGAGCCCTGGTCGCTTAGTCGCTAAATGTACTCGGTCCGAGGGAGCCAACGCCGTCATGAAATCAAGGCCCGCCGGGGTGGCGGGCCGAAGCATCCCATTACCGCCTGTGGCAAAACAGAGTAGAAAGTTTTTTGAGGAAAAAACATGCGCATAAGCTTACGTCTATGTTCCGCCGTTGTTCTTTTGGCAATCATTTGTGCTTCGGCCACCGCTGTCGCCGAAGAGATAAAGGTCTTCAGCGTTAACGGCGTCAAGAGCGTGGTGAGCAAGCTGGCACCGGAGTTCCAGGCGGCCAGCGGCGACCGGGTGCAGATCACCTTTGCCACCATCGGCGCCTTGCAGGAAAAGATGGCGGCCGGCGAAGTGCCGGACGTGTTCATTGCCATCTCGCCCGCTATTACCAAGGCGGAGGAGCAAGGCAAGCTGGTGACGGGCTCGATTGTCGAGGTCGGCCGCACCGGCGTGGGAATCGCCATCAAGCAAGGCGCTGCCGTGCCCGATGTTTCCACTCCGAAGAAGCTGCGCCGGGCTGTGCTGAACGCCAAGGCGCTCATCTATTCCAATCCCCAGTCGGGCGCGGCCAGCGGCGTGGCCTTTGCCCAGGTACTGGAGAAGCTGGGCATCGCCGAACAGGTCAAGAACAAAACCACCCTCACCACCGGATCGGTGGGAGAGCTGCTGGTAGAAGGCAAGGGCGACTTTGGCGCGCAGCAGATGAGCGAGCTGCTGCCGGTAAAAGGGATTGTCGTGCGGCCACTGCCGGCTGCGCTGCAGACAGTCACCATTTATCGCGCGGCGGTGCTCAAGCAAAGCCAGAAACAGCAGAGCGCAGCCGCATTTATCAAGTTCATTACCAGCCCGGAAGCGGTGCGGAAATTCCAGGCAGGCGGATTTGGCAAGTACTGAGTGCAAGGTGCCCCATCCCGCGCCGCGCTAATACCACCCCGGTGAATGCCGTACCAGTGTTTGCCGGGGACCCGGTCGGCGCTGGCCTGGGGAACTGCAGTTGCCCGGCGGAGATTCCGTCTGCCGGTAGTGATACATTCTGACTATGCTGAAAGTGAAGATGCTGCGGCCGGGAGCCAAGGCTCCGACCATTGCCCATCCCGGCGAAGACCTCGCCTACGACATCTATGCCGCCGAAAACGTCACCATTCCTGCCCGCGGACACGCCGTGGTGCCGACTGCCATTGCCATCGAGCTGACCGGGCCCGGCGGCGAGCCGCTGGGGTCGCTGCTGCGCGACAAATCGTCAATGGCGGCCCGCCGCCTGACCGTGACCGGCGGCGTCATCGATGCCGGCTACCGCGGCGAGATCAAGGTCGTAGTCGAGAACCTCGCCGAAGCCTCGGCGGAAATCCACGCCGGCGACAAGCTGGCCAACCTCATCCCTTATCCGGTGCTGACTACCGAGGTAAAAGTGGTCGAAGAGCTTAGTGAATCCAGCCGCAACGCCGGAGGCTTCGGCTCATCGGGCAGGAAGTAGAAGACGAACCACAGAGGACACAGAGGCACACAGAGATAAACCACGTTGGATTTGCGTGCCCCACATTTGCCGCGGTTGGCAAATGTGGGATCAGATGGTGCCCATCACGTTCGCCCATCGGGGTCCCCGGCGAGCGCAGCTCGCTGGGGTGATTGAGCTAACGTAGGGTAGTTCCATCGGCCCTGCACGGCAGAGAAAACTTCCCCAGGTTAGCGCCGAACTGCGCGGCGCGGAACCTGGGGCACCCAACCACCCATCATTCAATCTTCAATCTGCAATCCTTGGTGTCCCTCTGTGGTTGAGTAGTCAATGCCGGTTCCCCGAAGCTCTCTCGTATAATCAGCCATATGGCTTTCCGTCCGGTAGATGAGCAAATTGAATACCTGCGCAAGGGCGCGGTGGAGATCATTCGCGAGTCCGACCTGCGCGAGCGGCTCGAACAGTCCTTGAAATCGGGCCGTCCCATGCGCGTCAAGCTGGGAATGGACCCGACCGCCCCCGATCTTCACCTCGGCCACACGGTAATCATGCGCAAGCTGAAGCACTTTCAGGACATGGGGCACGTCGTGATTTTCCTGATCGGCGACGGCACCGGGCTGATCGGCGATCCCACCGGACGCAACGCCACCCGCCCGCCGCTCTCGCGCGAGGAGATCAACGCCAACGCCGAGACCTACAAGGCCCAGGCCTTCAAACTGCTCGACCCGGCCAAGACCGAGATCCGTTTCAACAGCGAATGGCTCTTTGCCCTCGGCTTCGAGGGGTTCATCCGGCTGGCCGCCAAGTTCACCGTCTCGCAGATGCTGGAGCGCGAGGACTTCCACCAGCGCTTCCAGGAGGAGAAGCCGATCTCGGTGCACGAGCTGCTCTACCCGCTGGCCCAGGGATACGACTCGGTGGCGCTCCACGCTGATGTCGAGCTCGGCGGCACCGACCAGAAGTTCAACCTGCTGGTCGGGCGCGAGCTGCAGCGCCATTACGGCCAGCCCTCGCAGATCGTGCTCACCACGCCGCTGCTGGAAGGGCTCGACGGCGTGCAGAAGATGTCGAAGTCGTACGGCAACTATGTGGGCATCACCGAGCCGCCGGCAGTGATGTTCGGCAAGCTGATGTCGATCTCCGACGACCTCATGTGGCGTTACTACGAACTGCTGACCGACCTGACCATGGGCGAGATCGCCGCGCTGCAGCGGCAGGTGCAGTCGGGGCAGGCACACCCGATGCAGACCAAGAAGGAGCTGGCCCGGCGAATCATCGCCGACTTTCATTCGGCGGCGCAGGCCCGCGAGGCCGAGGAGAACTGGACGCGCCAGTTCCAGCGCGACGAGGTGCCGGAAAACATCGAGGACGTGAACTTGCGCGCCGGCGAGTTCAGCAGCGCCGCCGGCGGCGACGGCCGCGCTTCAATCAAGCTCGATAAGCTGCTGGCGCAGGCCGGCCTGGCCGCATCCGCTACCGACGCCCAGCGGAAAATCAAGGCCGGCTCGGTGCGCGTCGACGGCCAGCAGACCCGCGAACTCTACCTGCACGCGGCGCTCCCCGCCCGGCTCGTCATACGGGTCGGCAGGCTGATGAAGCGGATCACGCTCAGCTAGATTGCCGTTGCTTTTCCCTTTACTGCCGCGGCTTGCTGGTTTTGTTTGCCTTGGGAGCAGGTGCGGGCGTCTTCTGACCTGCTGCCGGCAAGAACACGGCGGTTGACGGTTCCGCTGGTTGCGCAGGCGCAGGCGACGCATAGCTCTGGCGCATGGGATTGGCATTGGCCGGAGTTCCCGAGACACGATCGGAGGTGTCCGGAACTCCCCCGTAAAAGGAAGGCTGCGGCGGGGCCTGGTGCCCGGTTTGTCCTGTCAGGACCTGGTTTTGATTGGCGCTAAGGCTCATGCTGTTGATGGTGTTCTGCTGCGCCGGGCACCACCTGCTTGCAAGCAGCAGTACAACCGCACCGAAAAAGAAATATTTCATTCCGCTGGCTCCCCGCCGTATGTCCCGGAGATGTTGGAGTGCTGTCCAGCCACAAAGGTTTTCCCCCAACGGCAGAGCTAAAGCGGGTGATTCGTAAACAGGTATTTGCCGGAATTTTCCGCAACCACGTGCAGGTTGGCTGCTCCCACGAGCTGCCGCAGGCGGGTCAACTCGGTGTCGTCAAAGGCAAGAAGATAGCAGCGTTGCCTCTCAGCCCAAAGCCTGCTGAACTTGCCGTCGCCGATGAACACCTTCGGGGCTCCGGGAGCGTACGAGCCGTATTCCAGGTTATTCACCCGCCCGTTGAGCAGCAGGGCCCGGCGATTGGTATAGAAGAACACCGACGAAAAAGCGTAATAGGCATCGGCCTCGATCAACTGTCCCGGCGGGCTCTGTTCGAGCGCCTGCGCCAGCGGGTACGAGCCGAGGTATCCGTCGAAGCGCATGAGAGCGATGTGGGCGGCCTGGAAGAAAATCACCATGCCGGCGGCCAGAACCAGAACGGTGCGGCGGACATGGCCGCGCATCAGCACTATTCCCCAGGCACAGACGCCGAATGCGGCCGCAGCCAGGGCCAGCGGCAGCTTGAGATAGGCGAAGGCGTTCAGGGTGAGATCGGCCATGTGGCCCATGGAAAGCGTGTAAAGCTCGGGATTTTGCGTGAGCGCCTGGGAGATGTCGCCCTTGGCGGGCAGCCGCCACGCCAGCGCCAGCAGCACCGCCAGCCCGCAGCACAATATGGCAAAAACGCCGGCCATCACGCGGCTGGCCACGCGAACCCATTTCCCGCCCGCGCTCAAGGCCGAGGCTATCAGCAGGGCAAGCGCGGGATACATCGGCATGGAGTAGTACTCCTGCGTGGTGGAGAGGGTAAAGAACAGCATCACCGCGGCGAACCAGCACAGCGCCATCAGCCGCACCCGGGCGGCGCGTGAACCGGGG
>JBEKQR010000389.1:0-4434 GCA_049519515.1 Candidatus Korobacteraceae bacterium | reverse complement strand
GCGCGGGCCTCTTCCGAGTCAAAGGGTTCGTAAGTCTTGCAGTGGGCAATCTTGCGGTCGAAGAAACCGATTTCCTCGTACAGGTCTTTCAAAGCGTACATACTGTCCGGTCTTACTGTCATGGGATTACCCCCGTTTCAAAGATGCAAAAGAAAAGCTGAGGCGGCGGTGCGGAGCCCCGCGTACAAGAGTTCCACTGCTCGCGCCGGCGCTCGTGTGCTTTATGGAGTTGTGCCCTATGCCTGATGAGCTTGCGATCAGTTGTGGGCCCGGCGCGTTCGGCCAACCGTACACAGCGCAAGCGATCAATGGCATTCCTGACTTGCGGCTGGTCTAAGAGGAACTGAAGATTCAGATGAACTGACTTAGTTCAGAGGATCTGAAGAGGCACGCGGAAATTATCTAACTCCTCTATAGTTTAGGCGGATTATCGCCAGTTGTCAAATCACGCTCGCTTGCTCAGGCTCGACCTGGCCGGGCATCATAGCCCGCAACTTTGCCCGGTACTGCGAGTGCCCGGCGCGTGGCCGCCAGAGTGTTAAACAGAAGGTCCTTTGGCAGGCTCCGAACCATAGGTTGAATGATCCATCTAAGAACGGCCGGAATATCGCGCGTCAGAGAAACAGCCCGGCATTCAATCAGCGTGCCGTCATCCCTCCCCTGAAATTTCCAATATGAATAAAGCCGCCACAGGAAACCGTGTCCGGTATCGGCGGGCAACGTTACCTCATTGGGTTTTCCGGCGTCCTGCACCTCGGCGATCCGGGTGGTGCGGGAGACACAATACCAGCGGGACCGCTCCAACCGCGAATAACGAACGTCGTGATCGGTTTCGAGCACAACCGTGATTATCTTTTTCTTCAGCAGCCTGAGATAAACCTTGAAATCGTCGCCGCAGCGGCTGATCAGCTTTGAGTCGATGACGTCGGGTTTATAGATATTCCGGTGATTGTCGTAGTCCTGGACCAATTCCAGTGTCCTCTCGACACTGGCGCCCGGGATCGAGGCGGCTCCCACCCAATCGTGGATCAGACCGTGTGGCACCTGGACGGGATCGCTGCCCGTCCACAACTGCGCCAGGATTTCCCCTTGTTCGAGGCGCCGGGCTCTGTCCGGGCTGGCGTCTGACCACAGAAACGAACCGCCTCCATGATGCGCCTGCTGCATTCCGGCTTCAGCTTGGCGGATGTATGCGTCAAAGGCGAGCACCGTCTCTCGGTGCAGGGCCACGACTTTGACTGTTGGCGCCATAACATGCTCCGCGAAGGACGCCGAAGCGGTCCGGCGATTGACTATGCAAATATCTCCCCCGGTAATGCCGCTATGGTACGCGAAGCCAGCGTGTTGCGCACCTTCGGGACCGGCGAATCGCCGGGCACGAACTCTCTACGCTGAATGCGGAGCCTGAGCGCACGTTCGATGCTGCGCAACTCGAAGATCTCGGCGCCCGAGACCAGGGTGGAGGCGAGTCCGCATGCGCCTGCCCGCCCCGTCCGACCTACGCGGTGGATGAAATCCTCCGGCAAGGTGGGAAGGTCGTAGTTGATCACGTGCGTGATGTCCTGAACGTGCAGCCCGCGGGCCGCCAGATCGGTCGCCACCAGCACCTTGATCCGTCCTTCATCGAAGCTGTTGAGCGCGGCGGTACGCTGCGCCTGGCTGCGGTCGCCGTGAATCATTGCCGCCGCGAACCCCTCGCGCAGCAACTGTTTGGTGAGCCGCTCCGTGCCGCGCTTGGTGCGGGCAAAGACCAGGGTGCGTCCCTTCTTTTCGTAAAGGAGTTGGCGGAGCACATCCGGCTTTTGCATTCCGGAGACCTCGAACGCCTGCAACTCGACCGATTCGGCCGGCTTCAGCGTTGAGCCCAGCGCGATCCGCATCGGATTCCGCGTGTACTGGTCCACCAGCGACGCCACCGACTGTTCCAGCGTGGCGCAGTAACACAACGTCTGCCGCTGCGGCGGCACGATGGCGAGAATTCGCCGGATCGCCGGCAAAAATCCCATGTCCAGCATGCGATCGGTTTCGTCCAGGATGGCGACGCGCACCCCGCCCAGGTTAACCAGCTTGCGCCGCAGATAATCTTCCAGCCGGCCGGGCGTGGCCACCACCACTCGCGCTCCTGAACGGATGGCCTGTAACTGGTTCTTTTCCGCCAAGCCGCCAATCACCAGCGCTGCCGGGCGCTCCTTGCCGCGTAGCTGCTCAAATTGCTCGTGGACCTGCATCGCCAGTTCGCGGGTGGGGACCAGCACCAGGGCTTCGACGCCACGCCCGGAGCTTTGCTCCAACAGCGTAAGCACCGGAATGAGAAACGCCAAGGTCTTTCCCGTGCCCGTCGGGGCGGTGGTCATGAGATCTTTTCCTTCCAGCGCCGGCGGAATGGCCTGCGCCTGGACAGGAGTAGGGGTGAGGAATTGCGCTGCTGCCAGCCTTTGTTGCAGGGCAGCAGACAAGGGAAATTCTGTAAAGCTTGTCATGCGAATCGTATCTTCTCTTTTCTTTCATGGTTATGAGGGGCGTCTCGCGAGACGCAGAGAGGATGCGATTCGCGAAGCTGTAGCCGATGCCGCTCGAAATGGTCTGGCGCTGATTTAACGGAGGGCGTGGAAGGCGGGGATGTGGGATCGGCCCACCAGACCTGCTCGCCAGGAGCATACCGTGGAATAGCACGTTTTGTCGGAAGCTCAGGATGCACTCCCGAGCCTCCCGGATTGTGTGATCTTAGACAGGCTGAACGTTCTCCGCCTGCAGGCCCTTCGGGCCCTTGGTAACGTCGAACTGCACGCGTTGTCCTTCTTGCAGGCTGCGAAAGCCGCCGGCCTGAATGGCCGAATGGTGAACGAACACATCGCCACCGCTGTCGCGGCTGATAAAGCCGTAGCCCTTCGAATCGTTAAACCACTTCACGACTCCTTGTTCCATGTTGTTGTCCTTAAGTGAATTTCTTGCTGAAGATCGGCTGGAGGTGAGAGTGGTAGGCGCAGAACAAAACAGGCAGGCCAAACTCAAATCGCGCGTCAAACTTCGCGAGATAACTATTAGATGCTAACACAAGCAGCTCCGATGCGAAAGACCCAATTTCGATTGTCGGCCATTACGCCACGGGTTTCAAAGTCAATTCATCCACCGGACCGCTACTGGGCAGGAAAATCGCAAAGGTGCTGCCGCTTCGGCCGTGCTTCGTGCTGCTCCGGACGCGCAGCCAGCCGCCGTGCTGCTGCACCACATCTTTGACCAGGGAAAGCCCCAACCCGCTGCCACCGGCGCCCTTGGTGGTAAAGAAAGGCTCGAAAATTCTTTGCAGGTTCTCCGCGGGAATTCCGCAGCCGTTGTCCGCAAAGGTCACCCGCAATCCGCGTCTGCGCTGTCCCGACCACTCGCGGGTCTTCGATACCCGGGCGTGCAATCGTCCCCCTCTGGGCATGGCGTCGGCGGCATTCAGCAAGAGGTTGGTGAACAATTGACGCAACGGACCGGCGCGAACGGATATATCCCCATCAGCACAGTAGCGGGTATTGACCGCGACGCCCTGGGTCTCGAAACGTGGCCTGTAAAGGTCGATCACGGAGCCCATCAGGTTCGGCACATTCGCGCCAAGTGGGCCCGCGGCGTCGCGGAAGCCGGGCAAGGCGGCATGCGCGATCTGCGAAACTCGCTGGATCTCTTCCTCGGCGAGCTCCAGGCAACGGCGGCCATTCTCCGTAAGGTTCGGCTCTGACTTGATAAGGAAAAGGAGATTCAGGAGACACTCCAGCGGATTGTTGATCTCGTGAGCGAGCGACGCCGTGCGCCTGCCCTCTTCAGGAGGCGGAACAAAAACGCGTTGGCTTTTGCCGGCCACTGGGCCCCCTGTGGGATAGGCCCTTTCCCCACGATAGCGTATCACTGCCTAAGTCTGATACCGGACATTAGCGCATGGTTGTCGTGTTAAGCATAAAAATAGGTTACTTCTCCGTACGGCATCTCTGCCCGCCCGAGTGGCTGGTTCAGGCAGCGCGACAGGTGCGGGAATCCGGCCACAAAGGAGCAGCAGCAATGAATTCGCCCGCAAAACGGTGGTCCCGTGTCTCACGTCAGTACAGAAATCGAGTGCTGGCAGCGTTCACGAAAGCGGAAATAGACCGGCTTTGGATTGGTGGCCCACATCTGCCTTCAGTTGGCAGATGTGAGGTGATTCAGCCCGCTTACATATAAACAGCCCCACATTTGCCAAAGGACGACAAATGTGGGCCACCAGCCACCAGCCGGGCAGCTTCATGAATAAAGCAGGCTAGAAGGCCACAGCTATTCCCTCTGGAGCACCTTGAGTGGCTGCGCCCTCGCCGCCAGTATTGGACGTGCCGGTTGTAAAGTTTGCCTGTCCAAGCACCAGCGTGGCATTCATGCCGTTGCTGAACGGAGGCGCAAAGCCGAGTGTACGATTGTTACTAA
>JBEKQR010000388.1:0-4436 GCA_049519515.1 Candidatus Korobacteraceae bacterium | reverse complement strand
GTCAGTGCTGTCATAGACTTATAACCGGTGTCCTGGATTTTCTCCGGACACCACTGATTTTCGATTTCAGATTGAACAACGAAAACCATGACCGCTCAACCACAGAGTACACAGAGGCAAAATCGACATTTTGAATGTAAGCAGTTTTTTGAGATCCGCACAGGAAGCCGTTGGCGCAAGCGCAGCGACGCGCCGGAGGCAAATATCCAAAGTCGTCGTTGCAAACGCAGCGACGCGCCGGAGGCGCAATGTTTGTTAGCCCCACACTTCAGTGTGGGGAATTTAGCATCATTTGATTCGAGTCCCGTAGGGACGCAGCAAAATTAGCCCTTAACCACAGAGTTCACAGAGTTACACAGAGCCAAGCAGGTTCGATATAGCAACGGCATTAACTCTGTGTTCCTTTGTGTCCTCTGTGGTTAAGTCTTTTAATCTAAAATCAAAAATCATAAAATCTTAATTCCCCGAAAGGAGCCTGTAATGGCTGGACCATCATCGGCGCTGGAGCTTCGTGCCGCACTCATCGGGATCGTTGGTGAAAAGGGCTGTCTGTTCGAGCCGGCCGATACGGCTCCCTTCTGCGAAGATTACCGCCAGCTCTATAAGGGGCGCGTGCAGGCCGTAGTGCGTCCCGCCACCACCGAGGAGGTGGCGCGGGTGGTGCGCTTGTGTGCCGAGAGGCGCATCGGCATCGTGCCCCAGGGCGGCAATACCAGCCTGGTGGCCGGCGCCGTGCCCAGCGAAGACGGCAGCCAGATCGTGCTTTCGCTCGGCCGCATTAACAAGATCCGCGAGATCGACCCGGTCGATCTGACCATGACCATCGAAGCCGGCGTGGTGCTCAAGAACGCGCAGGAAGCGGTGCTGGCCGAGAATTGCATGCTGCCCATCTCGATGTCCTCCGAAGGCTCGGCCCAGATTGGCGGCGTGCTGGCGGTCAACGCCGGCGGCAACAACACGGTGCGCTACGGCAATGCGCGCGACCTGGTGCTCGGGCTGGAGGTGGTGCTGCCCAACGGCGAAATCTGGAACGGCTTGCGGCGGCTGCGCAAGGACAACACCGGGTACTGCCTGCGCCAGCTTTTCGTGGGATCGGAAGGCACGCTCGGCATCATCACCGCGGCCGTCTTGAAGCTGGTTCCGCGTCCGCGCGAGCTCGCCGTGGCGCTGTGCGCCGTGCCCACGGCACAGGCTGCCCTGGACCTGTTTGTGCTCTCCCGCCAGCACCATCACGAGGCCATCCAGGCATTCGAATACATGTCCGGCCTGGGGTTGAGGATGGTGCTCAAGCACATCGCCGATACGCGCCTGCCTCTGGAGCAGCCGGCCGATCACTATGTGCTGCTGGAACTGGCGGACGTGGCGGCGGACACCAACCTGCGCGAGAAGCTGGAAGAAACCCTGGGCAAAGCCATGGAGGCCGGCCTGGTGCTGGACGCTGTTCTGGCGGGAAGCTCGGCCGAGCGTCTGGCGCTGTGGAAGCTGCGCGAAGAGCACACGGAGGCGCAAAAGCGCGCCGGCGCCAACATAAAGAATGACGTGACCGTGCCGGTATCGAAGGTGCCACAGCTCCTGGTGCTGGCCACTGAAGCCTGCCAGAGCCGCTTCCCCGGAATCCGTGTCGTCCCCTTCGGCCACATGGGAGACGGCAACATCCACTTCAACGTGGTGCAACCGGAGGGCGCGAGCGGCCCCGAATTCCTGCGCCAGAGCCACGACATCACCGATACCATCAACGCGGTGGTGCGCCAGTTTGACGGCAGCTTCTCCGCTGAGCACGGCGTGGGGCGGCTCAAGCCCTATCTGGTGAAAGAATGGCGCGGCGGCGCCGAGCTGGAAACCATGTGGCGAATCAAGACGGCACTGGACCCGCTGGGAATCATGAATCCCGGCAAGATACTGCCGTAAGCATTTCAGAAGATTTTTGATTTCAGATTGAACTACGGTGGCCCACATTTGCCTTCTTTTTGCAAATGTGGGTTGAAGAGTTCTCAGTATTGAAGTTATCGGAAATAGAGACGAACTTGCACGTTTCACAAATCCGGGCCTGGCTACCCCGCTCAACAACGGGATTGAGTGGGCCATCCAGCCAGCGCTACTCAAAGATGACGATGTTATTTCTGGTGATCAGAACACCGCCCTTGGCGCGGTTGGTTCTTTTGGCGGCAGTAGCGTCCTCACTGCCGTGGTTGGCAATGCCGCGCGCGAACTCGCGCCCGTCCTGGTCGGCGATGCTGATGACATCCAGCGGCTTGAAGCGGCGCTCGATCTTGACTACCCCCGACCATAGCAGGCTCGCCTTGCCGCGCAGAATGGCCTCCCGCGCGCCCGCATTGACCAGGATTCGGCCCCGGACATCCGCCGCGTAGGCGATCCAGCGCCGTTTGGCGGGCATGCGCCCGGAGGGGATAAAGGCGGTTCCCACCGCCTCGCCGTGAAAGATGCTGTCCACGATGCCCGGCTGCCGGCCGTCGGCAATGATCACGATGCCGCCGGCGCGGGTGGCGATCTCGGCCGCTTCCAGCTTGGTCAGCATGCCGCCGCGCCCGCCCTGAGACGGACCCATGGCAAGGGCCTTCAACTCGGGCGTAATCTCGGTCACCAGTGGAATCAGGCCGGGCTGGGTAGCCGCAGTTCCTCCCGAGGGTTTATCGAGCTGCAACAGTCCTTCCACATTGCTGAGCAGGATGAGCGCCTGGGCGTCGATCCTGCTGGCCACCAGTCCGGCCAGCCGGTCGTTGTCGCTGAAGATGCGCGTCCGGCTGCCTTCCGGCAAATACTCCAGCTCGGCGGTCGAGACCGTGTCGTTCTCGTTGACGATGGGAACCACGCCCAGCTTCAGCAGCTTCTCTATGGTCTGGCGCAGGTTGGAGGAACGGCGGCGGTCGATGAAGTCGTCTTCGGTCAGCAGCACCTGCGCGATCTTGACGCCGTGCGGCCGGAACATCAACTCGTAAGCCTGCATTAGCTGTGCCTGCCCCACGGCGGCGCAGGCCTGCTTGGTCACCACGTCCTGGGTGCGCGTGCTGTGCAGCCCCAGCAGGCCTCTGCCCAGGCCCACCGCTCCCGAGGAGACCAGCACTATTTGCATGCCGGCTTGCTTCAGCCCGGCGAAGGAAGCTACCAGCGGCTCCAGGCGCGAGACGCAGAGGCCGCTCTCGGGCTCCGCCACAACATTGGTGCCGAGCTTGAAGACGATGCGGCGCGCGCTGCGCAACAGCTTGGCGCGTTCGTCGAGTGCTTGGCCGGATTTGCCGGAATGCATGTGGGCTTTTCACCCCAGCGAATGCAAAGCGGTATTCGCCGGGGCCCCGCGTAAAGTTCGAGCGATCTCCCGGAAGAGTAGCTCCAGGCTTCAGAGCGTGTCGCTAGAGGCAGTGTACAACAGCGCCGCGGACGGATGATGTATCCGGTAATGGGCCCGCCCAGGGCACCGCAGCCGGGGTGACTGGGCCTACGCAATCATTGATGTGCCCAGACGAAGAGCCCCACCCTCGCCGCAAAGGCAGCGGCTGGAGCGGGGCGCTTCATGTTTGGTTCCTTCAGGCGGCGAACTTCTCCTTCGGCAGCGGCACGGCTTCAGCCGGCTCGCGCCGGGGACGCCTGGCTACCAGCGGCAAGATCAGCGAGCAAACCATCACGATGGCGATCACCATGATGGCGGTCTGATAGGTCCCCGTGGTTTGCCGCACGCGGGCGATCAGGATGGGAGAAGGAATGGCCGCCGCTCCCCAGGCAAGCAGGATCCAGCCATAGATTCCGCCCATGTACTTCGGGCCAAAGAAGTCCGCCGTGAACGACGGCATGGTGCCGAAGCCGCCGCCATAGCAGAGCCCGACCAGCGCCACCGCAATGGTGAACTGCGTTGCCGTGTGCAGGTGCGGCAGGGAAAAGAACACGACCACCTGGATCAGGTACAGCAGGAAGTAAACCCGGGCGCGTCCGAGATAATCGGAAACGGCCGCCCAGAATACGCGTCCCAGGCCGTTGAATATGGAGATCACGCCGACGATGCCGGCGGCGGCTACGGGCGTGAGACCCACCAGTTGCTGCGCCATCGGCGAAGCCTGGCTGATGACCATGATCCCGGCGGAAACGTTCAGGAACAACATGATCCAGAGAAGCCAGAACTGCGGCGTTGACATGGCCTCCTTGACCGTGAAGTTAGCCGTGGTCGCGGCCTTGGAAACAGCCGAGCGCGGCTCCCAGCCCTCCAGCCGCCAGCCTTGCGGCGGGTTCCGGTAGAACTGGGCGGTGATCACCACCAGGATCAGGTAGGCGATTCCGAGATACAGGAATGTGGGCGGCACGCCCACGGCGAGAATGGAGCGGGCAGCGATGGGGCTCATAACCAGCGCGCCTGCGCCGTAGCCGCACACAGCCACGCCGGTCATCAGTCCGCGCCGGTCCGGGAACCACTTTACCAGGGTAGCGAC
>JBEKQR010000387.1:0-4449 GCA_049519515.1 Candidatus Korobacteraceae bacterium | reverse complement strand
GATGGATTGAGATAAAACTTCGTCCACTGCGTCCGCGCCAGCGGCCATTCCTGCTCGTCACGAACGACGAACTTCTCGCCAGGATGCCGTACATGTAGCTGAACGGGCGGCTGCTTAGGCGATTCGTAGATCGTCCCCCTGTCCGTGCTTCACGCCCCGCGATAGCGCACGACTCGGGTGGATCTGGCCAGTTGGCCAGCGTCGCGGATCACTGGCCCGAAACCGTGTTGTGTCGGGCCAGAAACTGCATTCGGGGAAGTTGCAGAATTCCGCTCCTCAACGAGCTGACCGGCCTCCAGCCTGGTTTCCTCGAACGCGACTTCGGGACCACCTCAGCAGATTCACTCGAAATGAGGAGCTGACTTAGCTGTACAGCCCAAAATGGCGCGACATCACTCCGCTATTTATGCGCAGGTGCAGCTTTTGGCCTTGCGCAAGCGACCATGGGCAGTGACATCCACCAAATAATTCAGCACTCAAAGACGAAAATTGCTGCTAAACTGCTCCGAACATCCTGTAATTGTCTATATACACGAGAGGAATTGCTCCATTGCCGCGGCACTTTACCTGGCTGATAGGTCCAGGGATCTTTAATTGTTGAGCTACACCCTCTCGTGTTTGCAGTGGCAGACTGGAATCGCGATCAGGCCTGGTCATCCGGACACTTCCGGCGGCCAGCAAGCGACGGCTGACATTCTGACGATGGGGGAACCTGTATGAGCAAGGAGCGCATGTACAAAGCTTCGCTTGTCGCGCTGCTAGTAAGTGGAAGCTTCATTAATTCGTTTGATCGCGCCAGCCTGTCAACAGTGGCTCCCGTGATGCTGAAGGAATTCCATTTAGACCCTGGGCTGTTAGGTGTCGCCTTGTCCGCCTTTTTCTGGCCCTACTTTGTATTGCAGATTCCAGTGGGAACATGGGCTGATAAGCACGGAGCTAAGAGGGTTTTGGGCTGGAGCGCTGCAATCTGGTCTCTGGCATCAGCAGCGACCGGGTTGGTCCAAGGTCTGTATTCGCTAGTGTTCGCGCGTGCATGCGTTGGAGCAGGGGAAGCGGCCGCATTTCCGACATTGGCCAAGATTGTAGGCCAGAACTTTCCTTCAAAGGAAAGAGGCACGGTCATTGGAAGTTATATTTCGACTGTGCGCCTCGCGATGGCAATGACTCCAGCCGCGATGGCGTTTTTGATTAGCGTTTGGGGTTGGCGTGAAGCCTTTTTTGTCACCGGAACTGCGAGTCTGCTGTGGTGCATATGGTGGTACTTCGGTTACCACGATGTTTCGGTACAAACTGACGAATTAGGAACGTCCCCACAGAAACATTCGATTCCCTGGAAGAAACTACTGAGTCATAGGGGCACCATAGGATTGGTGATGGCGAAGTTCTTCCAAGACTATCTCCTATACCTGTTTGTAACGTGGATACCAACTTATCTCGTTATGAGTAGAGGCTTTTCAATCATCAAGATGGGAATTTATGCCTCTTTGCCGTGGGTTGCGGGGTTCATCGCTCAGCCACTTGTCGGTTACCTTTCGGATTTCCTGATCAAGCGAGGGTTGAGTGTTACAAAGGCAAGAAAACGGATTCAGGTTGGCCTGCAGATTTGCGCCGCGGCCGTGATAGGAGTTGGGTTCATCGATAGTCCGATGGCGGCGATTTACTTGCTCACGTTTGCCGTTGCGGCCGAGTCGGGAGCAGCTGGACTAATTTGGGCTTTTGTGACAGAGGTGGCTCCGAACAACCTGTCCGGATCTGTTGGCGGGATAATGAACGCCGGTGGGGCTTTGGCGGGAATTATTGCCCCGATTGCTACGGGTTTCATTGTTAAGTTTACAGGGAGCTTTCGGATAGCCCTAGCAGTTGGGGGCATTAGCCTGCTGCTGGCTGCATGCTCCGTGTGGTTCGTAGTTCCGGAACTCAAGCCGATGGAAGTAACGAGCCAGGGTTCAAGCGCAGCTAGAGCTTAAGGACTGTGTCTGGGAGTGAGTGGAACGAATTAAGCTGGAGGTAATTTCCATGGATTCAGAAAGCGCCTCTGGAATTGTCCGAGGAATTCCAGGCAGCGTTGCCCTGAGCGCCTCGGCAGCCGGAACGGCCAGGCAAAAGCGGACGAATTTCAGATGGTCACTCGCCATCTTTGCCATGCTCATGACGTTTATGTCATGGGTCGATCGGGTAAACCTAGCGGTCACCACTCCGGCAATCGTCAGAGAACTACATTTCACCAAGGTGCAGATCGGCATGATGCAGACAATATTCTTTGTTTGCTACGCCGTCTTTCAGCTTCCGTCGGGAGCTTTGACCGAGTTCTTCGGCCACCGCAAGATTGTTCCTTTGGCGCTCACCTGGTGGTCGGCATTCACGGCGATGACTGGTGTTTGTAAGAGTTTCTCCAGTTGGATGATTGTTCGCGGCCTGTTTGGTGTGGGAGAGTCTCCGATTTATCCCGGACTCAACGCCGCCTTCATGTATTGGTTCCCCCGCCGCGAGAGGGGCAGGGCGGTAGGGATGATGATCATGGGCGCAAAGTTCGGCCCAGCTCTGGGGATTCCGATCGCTACGCTTATCATGCTGCATTGGGGGTGGCGAGCAGTGTTTTATATCTTTGGGGCAATTGGCGTAGTGATTGCCATCGCCTACTACCTTTTGCTGCGCACCTACCCGCGAGAAAGCAAATTTGTTAATGAGGCCGAGCTAGCCTATATCGCCGACGGACAATCAGAACCGCCGACGGCTACCAGAGTCATGCCGCCCTGGAAACAGTTGCTTGGTTCCGGGCAGGTGTGGGCCGTCGGGGCACAGTTCGCCATGGTCGACTATATCCAATACGTGTTCGTCGCCTGGTTGCCGGTCTACTTGCTTGAGGCGCATCACTTCTCGCTAAAGCAGATGGGAATCTGGGGGGGCGTGCCCGAACTAGGCTTCGCTTTCGGCACCATTGCCTGTGGCGTCGTCGGAGATTACCTGATTGGCAGAAAACTTGCCGGTTCGGAGTCACGCGCCTGGTTTGGCGGCATCGGATTGCTCGTCTGCGCCCTGGCGTTGGGCCTGACCGCCGTTTCTTCGCAGAAGTGGACAACTCTGGTTGGACTAACTTTCGCCCTCATGGCTTTGGGATTTACGATCACTTCTTCATGGATAAGTTGTACGGATATTGCGGGCAAGTTCTCGGCCACCGTATCCGGATGGATGAACTTCTGGGGCAATCTTATCGGTGGCGTCGGTCCCATCATTACAGCCTGGATTGCTGTGCATTACGGATGGCAAACTGCCATCTTTGCAACCGCCAGCACCGGTATTATCGGGGCCATCTGTTGGCTCTTCGTAAAGCCTCACAAGCCTCTGCAATACAAGACCGCGGAGGCAAAGTAAAGAGTCAGCGGCTTGGTGAGCCGCTTGCTTCTGCAGCAGGCTCCCTGACCGATCCGAACGCACGATGAAGCGGCGCTGCTCGCCAGCGACAAGCTAGGAGGAAGAATACATGTACCTTAATGATGTGGAACAAGCTATCCGCGACGGAGCTCGAGGCGAGGCCGCGCGGCGCTCGCTTGAGCAACAGATAGCGGTTGGAGACTTTTTCGGCGCGGAACGCTTCGTCGAAGTTTCCAACGTGCACATGATGGGCGATTACGAAGTGATGGGCGAAGCCGGGTGCAAATACCTCGAATCGTTGATCGAGCTCGGCGCGCGCGTCTGCGTCCAGACAACCAGGAATGCTCAGTGTATCGAGTATGACTGTGCGGCCCGCCTGCGCCAATCGCCTGAACTTTTGGAGAGAGAGAAGAAGGCACGGCGGCTCTTGGGTGCGCTCGGCATTTCCCTGGTCGATACCTGCATTAATTATCACTCCATCTATACACCCCGGCTGAAAGAGCACGTAGCCTGGGGCGATACTGGCACGGTTGCGTACGCGAATTCGGTGCTCGGAGCGCGTACCAATTACGAGTCCGGACCAGCCGCCATTGCGGCGGGCATAACCGGCCGTACGCCGGCCTATGGCTTCCACCTTGACGCCTGCCGCCGGGCCAATGCCCGCTGCATAGTAGAGGCCGAACTGCGCGATATCGCCGACTGGGGCGCGGTGGGAGCCGTCGTGGGCGAACGCGTGCGTGGATACTGGAACGTACCGCTGCTGGAAGTTCGCCGGGGCAATCCTTCGCCCAACGATCTGAAACATCTGGGCGCGAGCCTCGCCAGCTATGGCTCTCTGGCGATGTATCACATCCTGGGGATCACACCGGAGGCGCCAAGCTTTCAAACCGCTAACGGTGGGCGTGAGCTGATCGCGGAGTTCACGGTGACGCAGGCCGATGTTGACGCCGTCTTCGCCAGAGGCACCCCCAGTGACGGTCAGGTATCCCTGGTGGTCTTTACGGCGCCGCAACTGTCCCTTGTGGAGATGGAGCGCATCGTTCATGTGGCAGCTGGGCGTAAGATACATCCCGGCAG
>JBEKQR010000386.1:0-4466 GCA_049519515.1 Candidatus Korobacteraceae bacterium | reverse complement strand
GGTATCGCGCTGAAAGTCAGTGGTGGTAATGGCAATCTTCCCGGCATTACCCGAGGCGAGGACAGCCTGAGCGGAGCCAATGGCCGTGGTGTCCGCTCCGTTGTAAACGCCGTCAATCCTGGGATAGGTCTGCAGGAAGTCCTCCATAATTCGCAAGCCTTCCACCGGAGTAGACATCGCATATTGCATGCCGATCACCTTGACTCCGGGAAACTTCTCCGCCAAGCGCCTCTTGAAGGCGGCGGCGCGGTTTTCCGCCCAGGAGGTGCCCGCCGGACCAGGCAGCATCACGACATTACCTCTTCCCTTCAACACCCTGCCCATAACATCGGCCTGCATCTGGCCTATGGTGTCATCGTCGGAGCGAATGCGGCTTACTACGTATTGGCTGTCGCTGGTGGAATTGCAGGTGAACACCGGGATGCCGGCCAAAGAAGCGTGATCGACCGCGCCCACCGTGCCTGGTCCGCTGACCGCGCCCATGACAATGGCGTTGACCTTCTGAGCAACCAGGTCTTCAATCTGGGCGATCTGCCGGTCCAGGTGTTCATATCCCCCGGCTTCAAACAGAATGACCTTGACGCCAAGCTCCTGAGCCTCGTTAATGTAGCCGTAGGCCTGGCCCACGAAGTGGGCACTGGCAAGGTGGGGAAGCAAAACACCAATCGTGTACTGCCGGGTGGGCTTTGGCGGACGGGGATAGTCATCTCCCGGCTCCATCGGCTTAACCGCCGGGGCTGCCGGCTGCGGCTTGGGCGCTGTCCTTGGCTTGGCAGTTTGCGCCAGCGCCACCGAGCAAACCATAATAATGCTCCAGGCCAGCATGACAGCGGCGAACCGGCGCGCTGAAAAGAAATAGTTCTTCATTACCTTCCCTCCTTCGGTGTCCAGATCATGGGAAAATTGGCCTCTACATGATACGGCTGAGGAGTCCGTGAACGCATTACATTTGCCGCGCCTGACTTGTCGATCTTCCAGACGAGCACAGCATACGGCAGATGTTCCGGTTAAGCTACCCAATTACAACGACCTGCCGCCCGACACATCTTCCCAATCTCAGGTCTTCGAGCGCGCAGTTTACTTCCTCAAGCGGATACGTCTTGGTTACCACCGAAACAATCTCCTTCTTTTCAAGCATCGTGATCACGGCGCGCACATCATTGCGGCTGGCCGCGCGCGTTCCATGTACCGACAATTCGCTCAGAACCAGCGCATACGGAGGAACACTCAAGGGGGCATTGGTATAACCTGCCAGGATCAATTTCCCGCCTCTCCCCAGGAGTTTCAAATCGGCATCCACAGTCGCCGGAATGGAAACCGTCTCCAGAATTGCGGAAATCCGGTTTCCATCAGCCGCCTTGATGACCTCTTCAACGAATCCACCATTCTGGCTGAACCGGACAAGACGGCGAAATCCAAGTTGTCTTGCAAGCTCCAGCTTCACGGGGTCGACATCGACCCCGATTACGTTTGCGCCCAGTGCTCTTGCGATTTGCACTCCATGAATTCCCAGCCCGCCTAGACCCATCACCAGCACATACTCACCAGCCTGGATGTCTGCCTTGCTGAGCCCGCGATAATTGGTCGCAATAGCATCGCAGATAATAGCAGCGTTCGTAAAAGGCAAGCTGCTGGGAATCGGGATAAAATTCCGGGCGGGGGCAGCGACGTATTCGGCTAAGCCTCCATCGACGTTGAACCCGAATCTTCCCAATGGGCGTTCGCAAATTGTTTCCCGATTACTCTGGCAGAAGACACACTTCCCGCATGTTATGTAGAAGTGAACGACGCCGCTATCCCCTGCCCGGATGCCGGTGACGTCTGTTCCGACTTCAGCGACCTCTCCGGCAATCTCGTGTCCCATCACGAGAGGCAGCTTGATGTCAGTTTTCTTGCCAGCACAGGTCTTAACGTCCGTGCCGCAGATGCCGCACGCCTTCACCTTGACCAACACTTCTTTCGGACCAGGCCTCGGCTCAGGTATATCTGAGATCACCAACGGCTTCGAGTACTCTTTCAAAATTGCAGCTTTCATTTTCTTGCTCTCTGCTTGCCGTGAACCATGATACAGCCGCAGCCGTGATTTCTTCGCGCTTCTCCGAATGATTTTATTCTGCCGAGAGTCTTCGCACAACGAAGGCTGGCCGCGATAGCCGACCTTTGTTCTACCCATCTACGCATTAATGATTGGTTCCGCCGAATGAAGCGGTCCGGCAACTATGGCCAGGGCTCCAGGAAAGGCTTGATTCCGGCGCGGCCGGCGCTGCGAATGGTGCGCGCCTTTCGCGCCGCGGCACTATTCCCGCTGCCGAACGGCTTGAATATAACGAGTGATCTGATCCAGGTGTATTGACGGACTGGACGACCGCGGCAGGCAAGACAATCAGTTTTTGCGACATGAACTGGAAAGGGTGAGAACGAAGAGAATTCCTGCTTGCAGACCAGTGTTCCTGAAAGTTATGCTCCAGCCATGCATGATCCCCGGCCCGGAGCCCGCTTCAAGGGTGAAAGTGCCGGGTGTTCCTGCGCTCTCGCTGTGATGGCGAAGGCGCCTCGCGCGGGTGCTGTAAAACTCGGCTTGAGAGGACATTCAAATGGCCTACGACGTGCCGGCAGACCTGGCGGAAAAAGCTGCGGTCATGCGGGAGTTTGGACGGCGGCTAGCCGCCGGGGAACCGATCCCTCCTGAATTGCGCGCCAAACACGTAAACGCAACCAACGACCGCTACACTACCGGGCCGGAGCCCGGCCAGCACATTCCGGGTTTCTCTCTTCCGGACCAAAGCGGCGTTTTGAGGTCTCTGCCGAATCTCGCCGGGAGTAACAGCTTGCTACTGGTGTTTCACCGTAGCGCTGGTTGGTGACCATACTGCCGCTCCCAACTGGTCGAGTTGGAACAATCGCGTTGGCTGTTGGAGAAGCATGGCGTGCGCATTGCGGCCGTCAGCTATGATTCCCAGGAGGTTCTGAAAGACTTTGCGGAAAAGTACGGAATCGGATATCCGCTGCTTTCGGATCGCGACAGCGCCGTGATTCGCCGCTTTGGGATCTTCAACGTCAACATTGCCCCGGAGCTACGGGCCCATGGCGTCCCGCACCCGGTGAACTACCTGGTCGCTGCGAACGGCATAGTGATCCGAAAGTACTTTGTGCCGAATTACCAGCACCGGGTGACTGCGTCCGCAGTGGTTCTGCGGGAATTCGGAGCGGTTGGTGAGGACGCTGCGACAGTAGCTCTACGCAGCGGTGCGCTCACGGTGGAAATCGGGCTTTCCGGCGGCAAAGCGTTTGCCGGCCAGGAGATCAGTTTCTTTGCCAGGTTCACGCTGCAACCTGGATGGCACGTCTACGGCGCCCCCGTGCCAGACGCGTACACGGCCACATCGATTACCTTTGACGATTCCAAAACCGTTCGCCAATCATTTGAGCTTCCCGAAGCCCGGCCAATGAAGATCGCGGCGCTCGGGGAAACCCTCCCTGTTTACGACGGTTCTTTTCAGGGCCAGGGTTCCCTGCTTCTCAAATTCCCGCTCGACGCAGGCCGGATTGTGTTGCCGGGCAAACTCTGTTTTCAGCAGTGTAGCGATACCACTTGTGAGGCGCCGGAGACGGTTCCATTCGAGCTGGCGCTGACCATCGACCCGTTTATGGTTCCGCCGCCGAAGAAATAATCAGTCCTGCCTCGCTCGGGCGGCTTGGCAGGGCTCGTCCAGGAGTCAGGAACCTGCCGTTCGGGCCCATTTACACGATGAACTGGCCCCCATTCACATCCAAAGTGACTCCGGTGATGTGAGCGGCCTCTTCGCTGGCCAGGAACACGATTACAGATGCGATTTCCTCCGGCTCCGCATATCTTCCCCTGACGGTTTGCTTGCCGAGAGCTGCAAGTTGCTCCGGCGTGCGGGCACGTATGATTCGCGGAGAGAGCGTAGTTCCGGGCGCGATGGCGTTCACACGAATGGCCGGCCCTAACTCAAGAGCTAATACCCTCGTCAACTCTTCCACTACCGCCTTCGCGACCGCGTAGTATCCTGGGACCCCTTTTAACGCCGTGCGTGCCGCCAGGGAGCTTACGTTAATAATGGCGCCGCCGCCGTTTTCAGCCAACAGTCCCGCCATTTCCCGGCAACAGTAGAATTGACTGGATAAGTTCAAGCGCAGGCCACAATCCCAATCCTTGGGCGATAATTCAGCGGTCGGCACCGCATCGTATTTCGGGAACCCGCCCGCAGAGTTGACCAGTACAGCTAGCTTTCCGGCCTGCTTAACTGCGTTGCCCAGAGCAGCTATTTGCTCAACACTGGTCACATCAGTTTGGACAAATTGGCAGCGTCCACCTCCTTTTACGATCTCCTCCGCTACGGCCTGCCCTTTTTCCGCATTGATGTCGGCCACAAACAGGTTGGCTCCCTGCCGTGAAAACAACAGGGCAGCAGAGCGGCCGATGCCCTCCGCACCGCCCGTGA
>JBEKQR010000385.1:0-4483 GCA_049519515.1 Candidatus Korobacteraceae bacterium | reverse complement strand
TGCCATAACGCGGAAGCTTGCGAAGTGGATAATCCTACGCGCATCGCCGCCTGCTCTAAGTCCTTCTCGGTTACTCGCACAATTTGCCTCCCAGCGTAACAGCCAGATTTTAACCACGTGAAATGAAAACCGGAAGATAGTTGTCGAGAACAGGCCTTATCACAAGTTATGCCAGAAAATAGGCGCCTTTCCACCGTGAAACCGGAAACGTGAAACAAGATTAGGTCCCGCCTCGGAACCGTTCGATCAATGTCTGCGCCGCCCGTGCCGGGGAGAGCTCCCCGTTCTGCACTGCCTCTTCGATGGCCGGCATGGCTGCTTTTACCTTCTCGTCATGGCGGAACTGCTCCAGGAGCTGGCTGCGCACGGCTTCCCGCAGCCAGGCGCGGCGCTGGTGCCGCCGGTTCTGCTCGAACCACCCGTTGGCCTGCATGCGCGCGCGATGCCGCAACACCAGCTCCCACAGCTCGGCGATTCCCTTGCCGGTCCTGGCCGAGCAGGTGACAACCGTGGGCGTCCAGCCGCTCTCGCGCGCCGGAAAGAAGCGGAGCGCGCGGGCGTATTCGCGCCGGGCAGTCTCGGCGGCCTTGAGGTTTTCACCGTCGGCCTTGTTAATGGTGATCACGTCAGCCATCTCGACGATGCCGCGCTTGATGCCTTGCAGCTCGTCTCCGGCGCCGGCGATCATCAGCAGCAGGAAGAAGTCCACCATGCCGTGCACCAGGGTTTCCGACTGGCCCACGCCGACGGTTTCGATCAGGATGGTGCGGAATCCGGCGGCCTCGCACAGCGCCATGCTTTCGCGCGTGCGGCGGGCCACGCCGCCCAGCGAGCCGCCCGTGGGAGACGGACGTATGAACGCCATTTCGCTGTTGGCGAGTCGCTCCATGCGGGTCTTGTCGCCCAGAATGCTGCCGCCGGAGCGTTCGCTGCTGGGATCGACGGCGAGCACGGCGACGCGGTTCCCTTGACCGGCCAGATAGGTGCCGAGGGTTTCGATGAAGGTGCTTTTGCCGGCGCCGGGAACGCCGGTAATGCCGATGCGGATGGACTCGCCCGCCTTCGGCAGGCAGGCGTCGATGATCTGCTGCGCCAGCTCCGCGTCTTCCGGGCGCGAGCTTTCGATCAGGGTGATGGCGCGGGCCAGGGCAGTGCGGTCGCCGGCAAGAATGCCTTCCACGTATTCGGGCAGCGACAGGCGCCGCCGGCGTCGGACTCCGCCGGCGCGTATGTCGGCCGGCGACTCGACTCCCGGCCGCAAAAATAGAGTTTGATCGTCGGAGGGCATGATTTCCAGGGGTTAGGGATTAGGGAATAGGGGTTAGGCCAGCTTGGTGATACAAGCCTCTAAAATGGCGCGTACGGAATGTGCGTGAAAAGTTAGGGGCGTCATCCTGAGCGTAGCGCCCGCTGGATTCTCCAGCCCCGTGTTTTCCGGGGCTGGCGGGCGCGGAGTCGAAGGATCTGCAGTTTTCCTGAATGACATGGCTGCGTAATGTACGCAATGCAGATCCCTCGACGCGGCCGCAACAACGGCGGCCTTGCTCGGGATGACGCCAATAAAAAATAAAATCATGAATAATCCAGGTGAGGCGCTTGGCTAACAAACATCGCCGCTACGCGGCTCTCATCCAATGGTCAAAAGCGGACACGCAGGGTACCAATCCCTAATCCCTAACCCCTAACCCCTATTCCCTAACCCCTAACCCCTAACCCCTATTCCCTAACCCCTGACGTTCTTCCTTCCTCGACGGTAGCGTTCATCAGCACCTGCAATATCTTCTGCGCAGCCTGGGGAATCATGGTGCCGGGACCGAAGACGCCGGCCGCTCCGGCGGCGTAAAGAAATTCGTAATCCTGCGCCGGGATGATTCCGCCGACCACCACCAGGATGTCGTCACGGCCCATGTTCTTCAGTTCGGACACGACCTCGGGCACCAGCGTCTTGTGTCCGCCCGCCAGGCTGGAGATGCCGAGCACGTGCACGTCGTTTTCCACCGCTTGCCGCGCCACCTCGCGCGGGGTCTGGAACAGCGGGCCGATATCCACGTCGAAGCCCATGTCGGCGAAGGCGGTGGAGATCACCTTGGCTCCGCGGTCGTGCCCGTCCTGCCCGATCTTGGCCACCAGGATGCGCGGGCGCCGGCCTTCTTCCCTGGCAAACTGGTCCGCCAATTCGCGGGTCTTGAGAAATTGCTTGTCCATGTGACTCTCCGCCGAGTATACGCCGGAAATGGAGCGCACGACCGCCTGGTAGCGGCCAAACACCTTCTCCAGCGCGTAGGAGATTTCGCCCAGGCTGGCGCGCTTGCGCGCGGCTTCCACCGAGAGCGCCAGCAGGTTGCCCTCGCCCGTGCGCGCGCATTCCGTGAGCGCGTTCAGCGCCTGTTCCACATCCTGGCGGTTGCGGCTGGCCTTTAGCTGCTCGAGGCGCCTGATCTGCGACTGGCGGACGGCGGTGTTATCGACCTCCAGGATTTCCAGCGGCGCTTCCTTGGGCAAACGGTAGGCGTTGACGCCGACGATCACGTCGGCGCCGGAGTCGACGCGCGCCTGCTTGCGGGCCGCTGCCTCTTCGATGCGCATCTTGGGAATGCCTGCCTCGATGGCCTTCACCATGCCGCCCAGCTCTTCCACCTCGCGGATGAGCGCCCAGCCGCGGTGCATCAGCTCGTGGGTGAGCTTCTCGACGTAATAGGAGCCGGCCCACGGATCGACCACGCGGGTGATCTCCGTCTCCTGCTGCAAATAGAGCTGGGTGTTGCGCGCGATGCGGGCGGAAAAATCCGAGGGCAGCGCGATGGCCTCGTCGAGCGCGTTGGTGTGCAGCGACTGTGTATGGCCCAGGGCGGCGGCCATGGCTTCGACGCAGGTGCGGGTGACGTTGTTGAACGGGTCCTGCGCCGTCAGGCTCCAGCCGGAGGTCTGGCAGTGCGTGCGCAGCGCCATCGACTTCGCGTCCTTGGGATTGAATTGCTTGACCAGTTTGGCCCAGAGCACGCGCGCCGCCCGCATCTTGGCGATCTCCATGAAGTGGTTCATGGCAATTCCCCAGAAGAAGGAGATGCGCGGCGCAAAGTCGTCCACCTTCAGCCCGGCGCTGATGCCGGTGCGCAGGTACTCCAGTCCGTCGGCCAGCGTGTAGGCCATTTCCAGGTCGGCGGTGGCTCCCGCCTCCTGCATGTGATAGCCGCTGACGCTGATGCTGTTGAACTTCGGCATCTTCTCGGAGCAGTAGCGGAAGATGTCGCCGACTATCCGCATGGAAGGCGCGGGTGGATAGATGTAGGTGTTGCGCACCATGAATTCTTTGAGGATGTCGTTCTGTATGGTGCCGCTCAACTTCTCCGGCGGCACGCCCTGCTCCTCGCCGGCAACGATAAAGAAGGCCAGCACCGGCAGCACCGCGCCGTTCATGGTCATCGAGACCGACATCTGATCCAGCGGAATCTGGTCGAACAGGATCTTCATGTCGAGGATGGAATCGATGGCCACCCCGGTCTTGCCGACGTCGCCGGGCACGCGCTCGTGATCGGAGTCGTAGCCGCGGTGAGTGGGCAGGTCGAAGGCGATGGAAAGGCCCTTCTGGCCGCCGGCCAGATTGCGCCGGTAGAACGCGTTGGACTCCTCCGCCGTAGAGAAACCGGAGTACTGACGCACAGTCCACGGCTGGGTGACGTACATCGTCGCATACGGCCCGCGCAGGTAGGGCGGGATGCCGGCGGCGTACTCCAGGTGCTCCATTCCCTCCAAAACTTCGCGGCTGAACCGGCCGGGCACCTCGATGTGCTCCGGCGTCATCCAGACATGCCCTGAGTGCGGCTCCGCTGGAGCATGCGCGCGGGGTTTCGGAGCAAAGTGGATTTTGCTGAAATCCGGCCGCATGGTTCAGTCCTCCATTCCGGGGCCCCCAGCAATCCTGTTTTTGGATTGCTGGGGTGGGATTCCGAGCTGCTGCTGCCAATGCCTCAGCACCTCGACAGCGTTGCTGCGAATATGGATGAAATCCGCCACTCCATCCCGTCTTAGTTGTTCGACGGCCTCTTCGGGATAGCCGGCTACGATGACCGGAAGCGGCTTTGCGCGCTTCAGCGTTGGGCTGATCGTGCGCAGCTTTGCCACCAGCGGCCCGGCCATCGCGGTGTACTCCTGGTCGGCGCTGCAAAGCACGACCAGGTCGGGATTGCGCTCGGCGATGAGCTTGGCGGCGGCATCGGCGTCGGAGCCGGCAAACTCTGTCACCGTTTCAAATCCGGCGGTCGAAAAGAAGTTCAGGCTGAACTCCACCCGCGCCTTGCGCATCTTCAGGTCGCCATAGGCGAACAGAAGCACGCGCGGACGGCGTCCGCTCTTGCGGGCGTGCCGCTCGGTCCGCAGCCTCAGCGCCTCGAAGCTCTCGGCGGCCCGGTAAGGAATCAGCTTTTCGACGCTGAACCCCGCTTTGCCGCTGGCTTGGCGGGAGCCGGGGCCCCCAACAAGCGCC
>JBEKQR010000384.1:0-4500 GCA_049519515.1 Candidatus Korobacteraceae bacterium | reverse complement strand
GGCCTCTGTGGGGTGTGTTTAGGTCGCCATGTGGCAGGCGTGAGCGGCGTGGCCCATATTGGGAAGGCAGCCTCTAGGCTTCACCACGAAGGGGCTTGCTTGCGCATTGCAATTTAGCTGTTGACCTATACAATACAAGCAATTCCAAGACTTAGACGCTTTTAGGCCCACGATTCAAACATGGGAGAGGAGAAGACCTATGCGGTCTCGCGTCTATTTAGTTGCCATAGCCTTGATCATTGCCTTGTCCTGCATGTCCCTGATTTCATGCGGCGACGAGGGCCCACAACACCTATATATAGCTAGTGACAGTACACCCGGGCAGATTCTGCAATACACCCTGCCGCTCACCAGCAGTTCGACACCGAACCTGGCGATTTCCTTCAACTGGGGCGTTGCTCTGGCAGTCGATTCTGCCGGGAACCTCGCCGCTGCCAACAATACAGGTTCCCTGTCGATTTTCAGCGCGCCGCTCAGCAGCGCCAGCACCGCCTCGGCGACATTCAACAACGGAACTGCGTCCAGCAGCGGTCAGATCCTTTTCAATCACGCCGGTGATTTGTACGCGCCTACGCAAAGCACAACGGTCAATGTCTTCACGCATCCTTTGACATCGGCCAGCACAGTGTCCCAGGCGATTACCACTGCCGGCCTAATCTCCGCTATAGGTGCGGCGTTCGATGCCAATAACAATTTGATCGTCGCCAATGATCCCAAAACGAGCAACCTCCTGGTTTTTGCCCCACCATACACGGGAGCACCAACCGTAACAACCCCGGGCGTGGCGGGCACCGCGTACCGCAAAATCGCGCTTAACGGCACCCAGCTTTTTGTCGCCAACGTAAACGCAGGAACGGGAACGGTTGACGTTTACAATCTGCCGCTCACGAACACCAGTGCGCCGGCCTTCTCAATGACCAATGTCAACGTGCCGGAAGCGGTTGCGTTCGACAAAAGTGGGAACTTGTACGTCGGGAATGCCAACGACGGCACCATTCGCGTGTTTGCGCCACCGTTTGCCGCCGCGAGCACACCAAGCCTGACCTTTACCATGCCTGCGGGGTTCAACATATTCGGAATGACGATTGGAAGGTAGGGGACTAAGGAATAGACGCGGAGAAGCGTACTCAAAGAATGAATGAGGCGAGTCTAACCCCATCCTGGTTGCAGCTTGTTGCCGCCAGGGTGGGGCGCCGCGTGCCTGTCGGAGGATGCAATCTCGAATACCGCCGAACGAGCATATTAAGCCCCACTGCTCTCAAACATCGAAATTATAAACACAAAAATCGCGTGACTGTCTGATTGGCGAGAACAGGCCTTATCGTAAATTTGAAAAACCACTGGCAAAAACGAGTCCATTTTGAGTCCATTAAGTCCATAATGAGTCCACAATAAGCTTTCGTCACCACTCGTTTCCCCGAAAAAGTCCACATTTGGGTGCCAGTTCCCTCACGTTAACTCATTGTTTTCAATAATTTACGCCCGCTCATAACCCAAAGGTCGAGGAGATACCCGTTCTAGCTGATGTAGAAAGCGCAGCCTCCCAAACCGCGGGCAGTTACTCGATCCGCCACACCGTATCCAGCACGGTCCCGTCGACCCACTTCACCACCGCGACCGGGCGATCGGCGAAGCGAGGCTTCTCCGGCTTGCCTCCGCAGATTCGCTCGACCTCCTGCTTGATTTCTTCTATTTTGCGAACCGGCAGGTCCGATCCTTTGACCGCCTCGATCAGGTCCTGGCGGCGCGGATTGATGGCAACACCACGCTCGGTGACCACCACGTCGATCAGCTCGCCGGGACCCGTCAGCGTCGTCACCTCGTCCACGATGGATGGAATGCGGTCACGGAAGGAAGGAATCGCCAGAATCGTGCAGCCGGCGTACAGGCAGTTCTGCCAGCCGCCGATGCCATGCAGCATGCGGCCGTCGGAATGCGTGACCACGTTGCCGTTGAAATCGAGGTCAACCTCGGTCGCGCCCAGCACGACGGCATCGACCTGGGAGGCGAAGTTGCCCTTGCCGTGAAAGTTGTACGAGGTGAACGGCGAGGTGGCGATGTGCCGCGGATCGCTGGCGATTGACTTCACCGCGTCGAGATCGAAGGTCTGCCCATCGAGGATGTAATCGGTGAGGCCCTCCTGCAGCATTTCGACGAGGTATTTGCTGGAGCCGCCGCGCACAAAGCGGGCCTTCACCCCCGACTGCCGCATGTAACGCCGCAAGTAGTCGACAAAAGCCAAAGCGATGCCGCCGGCTCCGGCCTGGAAGGAGAATCCGGCGCGCATGATGCCGGAATCGCGCAGGAAGCGGGCGACCATCTCGGCAATCAGCAGCCGGTCCGGCGAACGCGTGATCTGCGTGGTGCCGGAGACGATCTTCGCCGGATCACCGATGGATGCGACCTCGACAACGTAATCGACGTTGTTGCCCTGGATCTGCCAGGGAATGCAGGGAAACGGCACGAGGTTGTCGGTCACCACGATCACCCGGTCGGCATAGAGGGAATCGGCCAGGGCGAAGCCGAGCGAGCCGCAGGCCGACTTGCCGTGCGAGCCATCCGCATTGCCGAAGCGGTCAGCCGTCGGCGCCGCGATTACGGCGATGTCGATGTGCACCTCCCCATCCTGAATCGCCTGCCAGCGCCCGCCATGAGAGCGCAACACCCCGAGCCCGCGCATCTTGCCGTGGGAGCAGTAGTCTCCGAGCGGGCCGTTCATGCTGCCTTCGATGTGATGGACCACGCCGGCTTCCATCAGCTCCACCACCGGGCTGTGGCACGGAAACGAAGCGCTGGGAAACCACATCAGATCTTTGGCTCCGAGCCTGGCAGCCGCCTGCAAGGCTGCGAGCGCCACCAGGTCGCCGTCGCGGAGATGGTGATGCGTCGAGATAGTCATGCCGTCACGCAGCCCGCAACGGGTGAGCGCCGTCTCCAGATCCGCGACCCGCTTATCGCCGTTCTTCGGATAGTCGACGTTGCTGTGGACGGGCGGCGCCGCTTTTCGGCCTGTGGGACGATGCCGGTCCACGCCGGCGAAGGGCACCTGCTCGCGTCCGTTCACCCGGGCCGGCACCATCCGCCCGGCGGCATTACGGACCATCTCGGCCTCGGCCTTTGCGCCTTCTCTCATTGGCTCACCTCTTCCCTGGCTGCAGCCGGGTCTTTAATGTTTCCCATAAGCCTCGCCCGCGCCACCAGCTTGAGCGCGCGCTCGACGACCGGAGCATCGATCATCTTCGATCCGAGGCTGACGACCCCGAGACCCTTTTGCCGGGCCTCCTCATAGGCGGCAACAATGGCCAATGCTTTCCCGATTTCAGCCGGCGAGGGAGCAAACGCCTGACGAACCACGGCGATCTGCGAGGGATGAACCGATCCCATTCCATCGAAGCCCATGGCGCGCGACTGCCGCGCCCAACGCTCCAGGCCCTCAAGGTCGCCAACATCCGCGTACACGGAATCGATCGCCTGAACGCGCGCTGCCTTGGCCGCGTTCACCAGCCGCATGCGCGCATAGAGTGTCTCTTGTCCTTCGGTTGTCTTGGGCACGCCCAGATCGGAGGTGTAGTCCTCCAGGCCAATGGTCATGGCGCAGATGCGCTCGCTGGCAGCGGCAATGGCAAAGGCGTTTTCGATGCCAATCGCCGACTCCAGTATCGGCATGAGCCAGACCGGACGGCCGACACCGCAGCGGCGCGCAATCTCGCCGACGCGGCCATCAATCTCGACGACCTGACGCGCGTCTTCGACCTTGGCAAGCAAAAGAACATCGGGAGCCTCGGGGACTACCTCTTCCATGTCCTCAAGGCCAAGCGGAAGCTGGTTGATGCGCACCATGCGCTCGGCCGCTCCGAAATCAACCGCGCGCAGCGCATTGCGGGCCATGATGCGGGCCGCATCCTTCTCCGCCGAATGTACCGAATCTTCCAGGTCGATGATGACGGCGTCAGGCCCATAGAGCGCCGCGTTGACGAAATACTTGGGCTCGCTTCCAGGCAGGTACAAACGGGTAACCCGCAGGCGGTCTTTGGCCGAGGGCGGCGGTAGAGCTGTCCGCTCCGGCAAGGCGCGGCGGCCGGAACCGAGACCGGCGCGGCGGGCGGCGGCTTCAATGCGAGCGGCTATGACAAACGGCAGCGCCCCGCTATCTTCGATTCGCACGCGAGCGTTGCCAATACCCAGTTCCCGCAGGACTTCGGCTGCTTGCCGGCGTATGTTCGCTCCATAGTAAAGCTCCACGCGCGAGACAAGCTCAACTTCCAGTCCGCCGCCGCTCCGCGGTTCCAACACGACTCGCACGTCGGAACGGACATCGCTGCCGGAACGGCCCGCCTCCCCCGTGCGCGTTAGATTTGCTCCCGCCATAGATTTCATCTTTACTCTCACTTGCCTCCGGCCCGGGAGTGATTCCCAGGCCGGAGCGGTCGTTACCTCTATGCATGCCTGGCAGCGGGTTGCTCCGACTTCAGCAGGTCCATCAACCCGGTCACCGAGCTG
>JBEKQR010000383.1:0-4512 GCA_049519515.1 Candidatus Korobacteraceae bacterium | reverse complement strand
CGGGTGGACGAAGTCGAACGGGCGAAGAACCGAAAATGCGGCTTTATTGACTGTATCAAAAATAATGTCCTATCCCCTCTCTTGTAGCAGGCGCCAAAACTGCGGAAACCAGAGGTTTCTTTTAGGACATTACATATGCAACAACCAATAGCCCCTGAGGGAGCACGCCTTATTCCCCGGGAATGTTTTTGCAACAAGCTCCAGTGAAATTGGCTGTAACTGGCTGAAAATTCAAGGTATGGCGGACAAAGATGGAATATGAACCCTGGCACAGCCTTTGACCGTACAACGGTTTAGCGAAACGGTGCTACAATCCCCCGGTCGTAAAGAGCAAAGCCATCACTAAAGGATGTGGTGGTGAAGCTCGGACCTCCATAAAATCGACCGCATGACACTCGAAGGAAGGATCGCTCTCGTGACGGGCGGCTCGCGCGGAATTGGCAGGGCCATCGCGTTACGCCTGGCGCGCGAAGGCGCGGCGGTGGCGGTAAATTATCGCGAACGAGCACAGGATGCCGAAGAAGTAGCGGCACAGATACGGGAGAGTGGCGGCCGCGCGTTGGCGTTGGGCGCGGATGTAGGAGACGCGACCGCGGTGGCAGAAATGGTGAAGCGAATCGAGCACGAACTGGGGCCGATCGAGATCCTCATAAACAATGCCGGCATTACCCGTCGTGGCGAGCTGATGAACTTCGATTACTCTCAGATGGAAGTCATGCGCCGCACGAATGTCGATGGATTGGTTAACGTCACTCGCGCGGTTGTCTCCGGTATGCAGGCCCGCCGTTATGGAAGAATCGTAAACATAACCTCGATTGCTGGTTATGGCAACACCACGGCCGGCGCGACTTTCTATGCGGCGACGAAAGCGGCCATCTCAGTATTGACGAAGAGATTTGCCATGGACCTCGGTCCGAGCGGCGTTACGGTCAATGCCGTAGCTCCGGGCTTTGTGCTCACCGATTTCACCATGCAGAATCGCACTGCGGCGCAGCTCGCGTCGATCACCGAGCGGGTCTCGGCCATAACGATGGTGCGCCGCACGGGCACTCCAGAAGACGTAGCAAATGCTGTGCTTTTTCTGGTTTCGCCCGAATCCGGTTTCGTTACCGCACAGATTCTGACCGTCGACGGCGGACGCATGGACTATTTAGGACATTCCTGATCTGCCTCGATCCGGACCACTACAGTCAAGGCTCTGCCGGCTGAGAGCTTCCCGTCATTGGCCGGCCTGGTTCAGCAGCTCAATTGCTGAGTGGTCGAGTGCGAGAGTGGTTGCCCCGAGCAATTCTTGCAGTTGTTCCACGCTTGTAGCGCTGGCTATGGGGGCTGTGATACTGGGCCGTGCGAGCAACCATGCAATTGCAACCTGCACGGGTCTTGCATTGTACCGTTCGGAAACAGTATCCAGCACATGCAGGATGCGGAACCCGCGCTCGTTGAGGAATTTCTTCACCGTTCTTGGTCCGCGCAGGCTTTTGGAGAGGTCGCTTTCCGATCTGTACTTTCCGGTGAGGAATCCGGCAGCAAGCGAGAAAGAACCATTTATGAAACAAACTCTAGTGATGACTAAACTAACGATAGCGACTTCTTCCCTTGCGGGAAAGACTTCTGCGCCACGGACAGGAAGTTGCCAACGGATGGGTTGGTATCGCCTTTTCTCCAGACGATCCCATGATGCACTGGCGCTTGGGTCGGATGCAAAGGCAGAAACTTGAGGCCCTCGATTCCACGCTTCTGCTGTTCTTTCGGAAGAATTGCTATGCCGATTCCCGCGGCGACGAGACAGAGCAGCGTTTGCGACCAGCGTGATTCCCTGACTATCTTTGGTCTGTATCCCGCGCGGGCCCATTCCGCATCGACCGCAGCACGCAAGTGGGAACCTCCATTGGCGGGATAGGTGACGAACGGTTCCTCGGCGACGTCCTTCAACGAAACTCTGCGTGCTCGCGCCAGGCGATGATTGTCGGGCAACACCAGCGCCAGCTCCGTCGTGATGAGCGTGCGTGACTGGAGGCGCTCGTCTGCGAGCGGCAAAAAGCAAAGGGCGCAATCGATCTCGTTGTTGAGCAGCGATAACCCCAATTGACCAGTTGTCGAAGGGCCGACTATGTCCAGCGCAATTTTGGAATACAAGGAGTGGAACTCACGAATGAGTCGCGGCAGCACGGAATCGCTGGCTATGCTGGTAAATCCCACGCGCAGCCTGCCCATCACTCCCTGATCCACCTGCCGTGCGGCCGCCACCGCCGTATTGAGGGCTTGCATCATAACCTGGACCTTTTCCAGAAACATTTGGCCCGCCGAGGTCAGCCGTACTCGTCTGGTCGTGCGATCAAACAATGTCAGCTTCAGCATGGCTTCCAACTCGCGAATGCGCAGGCTGAGCGGAGGCTGGGTTATGTGCAGCCTGAGGGCCGCCCGGGTAAAGCTTCCTTCTTCGGCCACCGCCAGAAATGACTCCAGATGCCGCATTTCCAAGTCGCTCATCTTTTCTCCCGTCATTCATAGACTTCGGGAATTATACAGCGGAAATATAAATCGTAACGTGAATAAATATTTGACTTCCCCATTCGGCGGCGGCACAATGCGGGCCACTCTTTCACCGGGCCGTGGCTGGTCCAGAGGTCGAACGCTCACAGGAAACCGAACCATAAACAGGCGGCTCGTGCCGATAAACGGAGACTTGCCTCATGCCGATCAGCAGGTTGGACAAAAAGGAACATAAGAGGATCTATTACTACCTGTGCCTCACGCGCTATACGGACGAAGTGAGCGTAAAGAAGTACAAGCAGGGCCGGTTGCAGGAGACCGTCCACTCCTGCATGGGCGAAGAAGCGGTTGCCATAGGTAGCGGCATACAGCTTCGCGCCGACGATTATGTGCTGCCCTCTTTGCGCGCCCGAGGATATTTCTTCGTCAAAGGAATCAGCTCCAACACAATGATGGCCGGGCTGTATGGAAAGGCGACGGGGCCGGCCAGAGGCAAGAATACCACCCATCACATGGGAGACATGAAACGCGGCGTTGTTTGGGGCACGGGCGTCATTGGTTCATCCATTCCCATTGCCGTAGGCGTGGCGCTGGGCGTGAAAATGGCACACCGCGACAGCGTGGTTATGACATCGTTTGGAGACGGAGCCAGCAGCCGCGGAGACTTTCACGAGTCGTTGAATATGGCCGCCGTCTGGAAACTTCCGGTGATATTTGTTTGTGAAAACAATGGCTGGGCGATGAGCACGCCCAAGTCAAAACAGATGGCAATCGATAAGGTGTCGATCCGCGCCGGCGGCTACGGCATGCCTGGCGTGACCGTGGATGGGGATGACGTAACGGCGGTATACGACGCCACCGAGATAGCTATCGAACGGGCCCGCCGGGGAGAAGGCCCAAGCCTGATTGAATGCGTTACCCATCGTTGGGGAGGCCACCACGTAAAGGATGCGCAAGCCTACCGCGACCTGAAAGAGGTGGAAACGTATACGCAGTATTGTCCCATAGCCAGATACCAGCGGTATTTGCTCGAGCGCAACATTTTCAATGCGGCGGAGATCAGCGAAATTGAGGAGGCGGCGAAAAAGGAAGTAGACGCAGCGGTCGTATATGCGGAAGAAAGCGCTTATCCGCCACCCGAAATTGCTGCTACAAACGTGTACGCCTAACCGCCTGGCCGGGGTTATCTAGCAAGGGAGAAATACAGTGACCGTACTATCCGTAAGAGAAGCGATCCGATTGGCCATCAGAGAAGAGCTCCGGAGAGACAGCACGGTTTTTGTGATCGGGGAAGACCTGGAAGGTAGCTCCTTCAAAGTAACCGAGGGCCTGCTGCGCGAGTTCGGCGAGGAGAGGATAAGAAGCACGCCGCTATCGGAGTCAGCCATCATGGGGTGCGGCGTCGGGGCGGCGCTTATCGGGTACAAGCCCATCATCGAAATCATGTTTGGCGACTTCATGGCGCTGGTAATGGACCAACTGGTCAACAATGCGGCCAAAATTCGCTACACGCTCGATGGCGAGCAGGATCTTTCGCTCGTGTTACGCATGCCGCAAGGCGGCGGAGCAACCATGGGCCCCCATCATTCGCAAAGCGTGGAGGCCTGGGCTCTCAACGTGCCGGGACTTAAGATCGTCACCTGCTCCAATGCATATGATGCCAAGGGTCTGCTGAAGAGCGCCGTGCGCGATCGCAATCCAGTGGTCTTTTTCGAACATAAGCTGCTGTACAACGACAAGGGCGAGGTCCCTGAAACGGATTACACCGTTCCCTTGGGGAAAGCCCGGGTGGTGAGGCCTGGGGACGACGTTTCCATAATCAGCTATTCGTACATGGTAAAGAAATCGATTGCTGCAGCGGAGATCCTTGCCGAGCAGGGGATCGATGCCGAGGTAGTTGATGTGCGCACCATCCGGCCGCTCGATGTAGAGACCCTGGCGGAATCAGTGAAAAAAACCGGAAGGGCGGTCATCGTTCACGAAGCGCCGGTAATTGGCGGTGCAGGCGCGGAAATCCTG
>JBEKQR010000382.1:0-4512 GCA_049519515.1 Candidatus Korobacteraceae bacterium | reverse complement strand
TCAGGCCGGGTAATAAAGAGTGGAGATGTGGTCCTGACCGAGATCAGCGCCAAGTACGGCGGATACTGGGGCCAGGTTCAAAAGCCGTTTTCAATTGGAAATCCGAGTGAACGTTACCTGGAATTGATAAAGGTCAATCGCGAGTTGTACGGAATCATTTCTGAAGCCCTCCATCCCGGAAACACGCTGGGTAACGTCAATACCGTAGGCAGTAGGTATCTTGCGGAGCACGGCCTTGAACGCGTCGTATGTTTTGCGCATGGTATTGGTATGGAAGCTCCCGAAGAGCCCGTGATCGGGAAAATGGACACTTGGCCAATGGACGCGAATCAGGTTATCGTACCAGGAAATACCTTCGTGGTTGAACCCAACCCAGCAGTGAGGGAAAAGACGGCCGGTATGTTCTTGGGAGATACATTTGTCGTCACCGAGACTGGTTCAGTGTGTCTTAACCGTTTTCCTGCCCAACTAACAATTTGTTGAAACCTCAGGGGACGAGGTCCCTCAATTTTTTCGACGTACCCGACTTGCTGCCAATGGGGTGGACTTCCATCTACAAAACGGCCGCCGACTTTCTCTCCACCAAAATACCCAAGCAAACCACCGATGATCGCGCCCGGAACAGTTCCGGCTATTGCCCCACCGTCCGCCCGGCACCGGCAGCCAGAAGAGCCGCTTGGGCGGCGTCCCCCACGCATGATGGTACAGGGCGGCGGTGCGCTCGAAAAATCCCCGGATCAACGAAAACGACTACCCGCAGACGCCAGTGAAGCCGTATCATCAAACCAGTGACATCTTTGGTTTCAATCCTGAGACATATGGGCGGGGTTGGCGTGTTCATGCTCGCCGCCCTGGATAGCTCCGTGATGCCGACTCTCGGAGCCGTTGATGCGGTCACGATAATTTTGTCCGCCCGGCATCCGGAGCTATGGCCGTATTATGCGATGTGCAGCACAGCGGGTTCCGTCTCCGGCGCATCGATTGCCTACCGCCTATCGGGCGTATTGCTCCATCGCCGTATCACGAGGGGGCTGCTCGACAGGGGAACCGCGTTTTTGAAGCGTTTTGGGGGCTTTTCCCTCTCGCTTGCTGCCCTGCTTCCACCGCCGTTTCCGACCTCCGCATTTGTCGCTGCCGCTGGTGCGACGCGCTATCGATTCTCTGGGTTTTTGCTGGCCTTCGGTACAGGGCGGGTGTGCCGCTTTGCTCTGCTGGCTTATTTCGCCTCTGTATTCGGCAGGCGGCTCGTGGCGAAGGTATGGTCGGCTCACCTGCCGGTGGTTGTGGTGGGTGTCGCCGGTGTGCTGGCATCTATTGGTATGCTGGCGTGGCTCGCTTTCAGAAAATCTGAATTGCTGGATTAGGGCGTCGGCAAGCCCAGCATCCCTTGATGTAGCCCCCGAACGTCCCACTGGCAGCGGTAAAAATCCCCGGCAACATGCAACCCGCCATCATCAGGTTTGATTCCTAATGCCAGGAAAGCTCCGCGACCGGGAACATTAGCTCATGGCCAGCAACGTTGAAGGAGCCTCGTATGATCAATTTTAGTGAACAGAACGTCACGGCGGCGGTGGTTGAAGCATTTCAAGGCACACCTGATCCGCGTCTCAAAAAGATTATGGAAGCTCTCGTCCGGCATCTACACGATTTCGTCCGCGAGGTCGAGCTAACTCAGGAAGAATGGCAGTTCGCCATCGATTACCTGACCCGGACAGGCCAACCCATGCCCGACAAGCGGCAGGAGTTCATCCTACTGTCTGACACGCTGGGTGTATCGGTGCTAGTTGATGCCCTCAATCACCGCCTGCCCGCTGGAGCAACGGAAACCACGATGCTCGGCCCGTTTTATGTTCCCACCCCTCCTGAACTGCCGCTTGGCTTCGACTTGGGTCGTGGGCTGGAGGGCGAGCCATTGTTTGTCGAGGGTACAGTCTGCTCAGCGAGCGGAGCACCAGTTGCCAATGCTGCCGTTGATATGTGGCAATCTGATAGCGAGGGCTTCTACGATGTTCAGCTTGCCGACCTAAAGGATGCAAGGCTCAGGGGCCGATTCCGTACCGACCCTAATGGCCATTATCATTTTTGGTCGATCATGCCCAGTTCATACCCCATCCCGCTGGATGGCACGGTAGGCGAGATGTTGCGGGCGACGGGGAGACCACCGTATAGACCGGCGCACGTTCATTTCATGATCGCCGCCGATAGGCATGAGACGTTGATTACACACACCTTCGCGGCGGGTGACCGTTACCTCGACAGTGATCCCGTCTTCTCGACAAAGGATTCTCTGATTCGGGAGTTCAGCCGAGAATCTCCGGGCATTGCCCCTGATGGCACTCGGGTAGACCGTCCGTGGCGCAAACTCATCTACAATTTCGGGTTGAAGCCGCGGGCGATGCAACAGGCGGCTTGACGAGAGACCTCTCTGAGTCCGCATCCAAAACTTCGCCGCTTTGGATGCGTTTTTTTTTGAATATCAGCTTTCCGAACGCCCCCACTGGCACATCGACTATCTCAAAACAAAAACCGTACTCGAAGGCGCTTGGGTCTGCTACGACCGGATATCGTGGGAGCATCGGTGGGCGAGCCGCTTTGCCGCAATGCCGGGAGCGTCGGTGCCGATGGCCGGGTTCGGGTCTTCAGATTGTGAATGCGAATCGCATCTGTTCTTTTTCGAAGGGTGGCCAGCGAAAGGGCTTGCTCTGATGGCTACAAGGTTGGCGTTACTGCGCTTTTTGCCGTAAGATTTGGTTTTCCTCAATCCGCAAAGGAAGTCAATGAAATGAGCAACGCTTACGTTGTTGGACACCTGACCGTGAAAAATGCTGAAAAGTGGGCTGAGTATCGCAGTCGAGTTCCGGCTACTTTGGAGCCGTGCGGTGCCGAGCTTGTTTTTCGAGGAAAGAAAGTGGCAGTGCTTGCAGGTGAGCATTCTCACTCAGACACAGTCGTCATCCGCTTTCCGGACAAAGAGGCTGTCGATAAATGGTACTCTTCGGCGGCTTATCAGTCCCTAATCCCTATTCGGGAACAGGCTGCGGAAATGGTGTTGCTTTCTTACGAAGCGTAGCTTCAATCTGTTCGGTCTGCCAATGACTGCACAGAGGAACGTGCATGTGGAGAAAGTGCTTGTTGCAGCGCGATCACGCGGAGACGTTGCCACAAAGGCGTCCATGAGATGATCTTGATTTCGTTGCTCGGTATCCTCTGGCTGCCGATCCTGCGGAGGCAAAATGAACGCGAGGGATATCGTCGGGACGTGGTCGGTGTTGTCCGTAGTGAATGAAGTCGATGGTAAAAAGGCTGACCTCTTCGGACCGAATCCGAAGGGGCAGTTCATCTTCACCGCTGAAGGTAATTTCTCCATCAACATAATTCGCTCCGGTCGAACGAAATTCGCCTCCAACAACAGCAAGGCTGGCACCGCCGAGGAGAACAAAGAGGCAATGTCCGGAACTCTCAGCCTTTTCGGGACGTACACAATCAATCTTGACGGCTGGCAAACGCTCCATATTGTCGGCAGCAGCTTTCCCAATTGGGATGGCGCTGAACAAAAACGCCTCGTTCGGATCAAAGGCGATGAGATGACGTATGAGAACCCAACAGCGCCAACCGGCAGCGGTCATGTCGTGCTCATGCTAAGGCGAGCCAGGTAACTGAGTCTTTCCAGTTGGGCGGCTTGGGAGCCTGCGGCTTCAGCCGGGTTTTTACGTGTACGTCGGCAGGAAGTCTGCGTAAGCGAACCCGTCCCGTTTGACAACTTCCCCAGCTTCTAACCGTACCGGGGTCGTGAACATCGGCCCCGCATAAACACAGGTATGAAATTCGCCCCGTTCCCCGCAGGCGTCTGTCTCGGGCGGCAGATCATTCAGGAGAGCAGCATCGAATTCCCGCCCCACAAAACACTGCGATAATTGCTTGGTGTCCACACAGGTCAACTTCGCCCGTAGCCCGGCCGCAATCATTTCCCGTGCCAATGTAGCGGTGGGCAGCCCCCAGAGCGGGAATAGCGGTTCCAGCCCTGTCGGCTTCAATTGAGTCTCGCGGTAGGCGCGGATGTCCTGCAAGAACAGATCACCAAACGCAATTGCGTTTATATGCTCGTTGACCGCCCGGTCGCAGATGTCGCGCATCCGCTGTTCGTAGATTTCGTTGGAGCATGGCCACGGCAGCGGCACGATCCACAGCGGCAGGTCCGCCGCTTTCGCCTGCGCTTCGAGCACCGACCGCCGCGTGCCATGCATCGCCACACGGTCAAATTCAGTGTTCAGAGTGGTCAACAGCCCAACGATCTCGTAATCAGCTTGTTTGCGGAGGATGTGGAGCGCCCACGCGCTGTCTTTGCCGCTACTCCAGGAGACCAGAACCCGCTTCATGCATGCCATCATAGCGGGAAAGCAGTACGCCGGGACAATTTGCTTCCCGGCTTATTCCCTGGTTCCGAAATACATGCTGTCCCGCCGAATCAAGCCTCCGCCTCTATGCGACCGCAACATGGGTAAGAGGACCACC
>JBEKQR010000381.1:0-4513 GCA_049519515.1 Candidatus Korobacteraceae bacterium | reverse complement strand
TGAACCCCGCTTTGCCGCTGGCTTGGCGGGCGCCGGGGCCCCCAACAAGCGCCGTAGTTGCGCTTGCTGGGGTGGAAGCGCCGGGGTCCCCAACAAGCGCCGTAGCTGCGCTTGCTGGGGTGGTAAGGCAATCGCCCAGCGTCAGCCCGCTGGCGAATTGCTCCGCCAGCTCGGCCGGCGTGGAAGCAGGCTTTATGCCTGAAAGGCGCAGAGGCGTCAGATTGCCATCGCGGTCGAGCTTGACCTTATCCAGCGCCTGCTCGTTCGCGATCGCATATTGATTGGTCCCCAGCAGCACGCGGCGGCGGATGGCGATGGCCTCGTCTTTGCGCTTGCGGGCAGCGTTGACCTCGCGCTGCACGAAACCGGATTGGATCGCCTTCAGGCACCCGCCCTCGCTTTCGACCTGCTGGAAGAGCTTCCAGGCCTCGCGCGCCAGCGAAGCCGTAAGCGTCTCGATGTAATACGAGCCTGCCGCAGGGTCCGCCACGCGGTCGAGGCCGGCCTCGTTCTTCAGGATGATCTGCGTGTTGCGCGCGAGCCGGCGCGAGAAGTCGTCCGGTGGCTGGCAGGCAGCGTCGAAGGGCGTGATCTCTATGGCATCGCAACCGCCGATCGCGGCTGACATGGCCCCGGTGGCCCCGCGCAGCAAATTGTTGTAGTCGTCGTAGATGCTCATGCTCCAGCGCGAGGTGACGCTTTCCACTACCGGCTCAAGCGACTCGGACCGCTTCGGCTTGAACTGCTCCACCGCTTGCGCCCACAGCAGACGGAAGGCGCGCAGCTTGGCGATCTCGAAGAAATAGTTGCAACCGGTAGAGAAGACAAAGAAGATGCGGGCGCAGACTTCATCTGTCGAAAGCCCCTGCTCGCCCAGCGCGGAAAGGTATTCGACGCCGCAGGCCAGGGCAAAGGCCAACTCCTGGACCACGGTTCCGCCGGCCTCGGAAATCTGGCAGCCGCGAACGGCCAGGGTTCGCATTTCCGGAGCCTTGACCGCCGCGAAGCGCAAGACGCGCGCCGTATCGGCAAACAACTCGTCGGCCGGCTGGTTGCTGCCGCCTTCGAGCAGCAAATCCCCGAGCGGATCAAAATCGACGGAGCCGGTGGCCTCGGCCGGCTGCTTCAGTTGGGAAAGGTAAAGCAGCAGCATGGGACGCGCCGCCTGCCGGGCGCGAAACGAGAGAGGGACGCACGGGGCCCCCGGCAAACGCCGCGGTTGCGTTTGCTGGGGTGTAGCGCGCGGCAGTCCCGCGATCAGCGCGCGCATATCTTCGGCGCTCTGCACGGCTACCCCGCGCAAGCCTCCGGATTCAGGCACGGCTTCAAAGCAGATGGCTTCGGCTCCGCCGGCGATAGCATCACGAGCGGCGGCGTTTGCCTGTTGCGGATCGGCAACGGCAATCGCCTGCCGGATGCGCCATTCGTTGCCAGTGCGCGCGCCGCCGGCGCCCTCAAACTGGCTCAGTTCCTTGAGGTCCTCCGCGCGGTAGAAGGGCTTGACGGTGATTTCCTCGTCGGTCTTCCAGTACAACCTGGAGATTTCGCCACCCTTCATGGCGTCGCGTAGACATTGCTCCCATTCGGCGCTGCTTACCGGCGCGAAATCTTTCCGCAATAGCAAAGTCTGCTCTTCGCTCATGGGCGCTGCTCGTCTATAGGAATGTATGTATTGCAGACTGACTACTACCGATTACTTCAGCTAATGTACTTACTTCTAAGGTCAGGTGTTTAACCGAGCGACTCCCGCCTCGCCATATAATGTACGCCCCTTTTGCGCCCTGCACAAAACTTTTGATAAGAAGGTGTTAATGCAATTGCCATCACCGTTGCGGCAAGCGATCGATGAGCTGGCGGAGAGCGCCGATGCCAAGGCCCTGCGTGCGGCAGCCGCCAGGCTCACCGAGCGCTACCAGGCCGGAACCGCGGAGTTGCCGGCCATGCGCAGCGCCATGCGTAACGAAGACGAGCGCCTCGCTTATCTGCTGGTGCGATTGCCGGCAACCTTCGCGGCAGCCAGCCACGCCCTGCGGGCAGTGAGGAACCATGCACCTGCCGGGGGCTTCGCCGTCGAGACCATGCTGGACTTGGGCTCCGGGCCCGGAACCGCGGCCTGGGCGGCGCTGGAGGTGTTCCCGGGCCTGCGGAAGCTTTGCCTGGTGGAGCGCGACCCCGCGCTTATCCGCCTTGGGCGGCAACTGGCAGCCAGCGGATCATTGGAATTGGCGGCATTGGCATTGGCGCAGGCCGAGTGGGTTTGTTCGGATCTGAGATCGGAGCTCCCCGAGGAAAGCTTCGATTTGGTGACCGCCTCTTACGCGCTCGGCGAGCTTTCGCCCGCCAACCAGTTCGAATGCCTGCGCCAAGCCTGGGCGCGGACGGGCAAGCTGCTGGTTCTGGTCGAAGCCGGCACGCGGGCCGGCTTTGGCCACATTCACCGCGCCCGGCAAGAGCTGATCGCCTGGGGCGCCAATCTGGTGGCTCCCTGCCCGCATCGCGTGCAGTGTCCCATGGCCGCCAGCGGCGATTGGTGCCACTTCGCCGCCCGGGTGGAACGTACCTCTACCCACCGGCGCTTCAAGGGAGGCGAGCTCGGATACGAAGACGAGAAGTTCTCCTACCTGGCCGCCAGTCGCATCGATTGCGCGCCCGCGCAGCTAAGAATCGTTCGCCATCCGGCTTATCACAGCGGTTTGGTCGAGCTGCAACTGTGCTCGGCGGATGAACTGGCACCCCATCCCGCAGAGCGGGCCAAAGGCGGGCTTGTCGGGGGCCCCGGACTTCCACCCCAACAAGCCAAAGGCGGGCTTGTCGGGGGCCCCGGGCTAAAAACTTTGAGCATCGGCAGGACGAACAAGCAGCTCTACCGCTTGGCGCGAAAAGCCGCCTGGGGCGATTCCTGGCCACCAGTTTGAGTAGGACTAAGGTGTGGATTCGGGTTTTACGGATGGCGCCAGATCGGCGCTCACCCCCTCCAAAACCGGCGTTGAACAAGCGTTTCCGCTGTTTTATGTGATTTTTATCACCTAGCAATATGATCTGTCACCAGATGCGCCTCAAATGTGATGTACGTCACTGGGGTAAATCGCTTTTTGGGATAAAGTCCGTCCATTCTACTGTCCCGTATGTTGTTTTGGGGTGACGTGATGGAGGCGTTTTAAGTATTGGCTCCAAGTGATGAGCGAGCCGCAAATTCCTGCTCGGACGGCGAATGCAACGGTTTGCGTATCCATAACAAAGTTGTTCAACAAATCTTCTCAATCACTGGACGGCATTTATGGCAAATTTCGGAATTGAAGCACGCACATATCACTCGACCGGGCGGCCGGGAAAAATTGAAATTCTTCCCACCAAGTCGTGCGCCACGCAGCATGACCTCAGCCTGGCCTACACACCCGGGGTGGCAACACCCTGCTTAGACATTCAGAAGAACCCGCACGACGCTTTCAAATACACCGCCAAGGGAAACCTGGTGGCGGTGGTAACCAACGGCACGGCGGTGCTGGGACTGGGCAACATCGGCGCCATGGCAGGCAAGCCGGTGATGGAAGGCAAGGCGGTTCTGTTCAAGAGGTTCGCCGATGTCGATGTCTTCGACATAGAGATCGGCTCGGAGAACGTTGAGGATGTCATCAACGTCGTGCGGCTGCTGGAGCCGACCTTCGGCGGCATCAACCTGGAAGACATCAAGGCCCCGGAATGCTTCGAGATTGAGACCCGCTTGAAGCAGATCATGAAGATTCCGGTGTTCCACGACGATCAGCATGGAACGGCGATCATCTCCGGCGCGGGCCTGCTGAACGCGATGGAGATCGTGGGCAAGCCGCTCGACAAGATCAAGATCGTGTTCAACGGCGCCGGCGCCTCGGCGATTGCTACCGCCAATCACTACATGAACCTCGGCGTCAAGCCCGAGAACATCATCCTCTGCGACTCCAAGGGCGTGATCTACAAGGGCCGCAAGGAAGGCATGAACAAGTACAAGGAGCCGTTCGCGCGCGAGACGGCCGCCAGAACTCTGGCCGACGCCATGAAGGGCTGCGATGTATTTGTCGGCCTCTCCCAGGGCAACTGCGTGACTCCCGCGATGGTGCAGTCGATGGCCGCCTCCCCGATGGTGGTCGCCATGGCGAACCCCGATCCGGAGATCACCTATGAAGCGGCGACCGCGGCGCGCAAGGACGTCATCATGTGCACCGGGCGCTCCGATTATCCCAACCAGATCAACAACTCGCTCGGCTTCCCGTTCATCTTCCGCGGCGCGCTCGACGTGCGGGCCACCCAGATAAACGAGGAGATGAAGCGCGGGGCCACCATGGCTTTGGCCAATCTGACCAAGCAGCCGGTTCCCGACGAAGTGCTCAAGGCATACGGCGTGAAGACGATGAAGTTCGGCCGCGACTATATCGTTCCCAAGCAGTTCGATATGCGCGTGCTCGAATGGGAGGCAATGGCCGTTGCCAAGGCGGCCATGGAGAGCGGCGTGGCGCAGGAACCAGTCGACCTGAAGGCC
>JBEKQR010000380.1:0-4516 GCA_049519515.1 Candidatus Korobacteraceae bacterium | reverse complement strand
CGAAACGGGTGCGACGGATGGGCGAGCTCACCAATACCGCATGGGTGCGCCGCACATGCCCAAACGCCGTCAAGTTGGCCGCCATGCCGCGCCAAGTCGCGTTCGATCCGCTCCTGGACCTGTTCGAACTCGGCCCACCCGTACATGCCTCTACCGATACCCGCTTGGTTGGTGATCAAGACTACTGGAAATCCTAGTTCGTTCAGTGAGGCAATCGCTTCCAACGCGCCATCTATATAGCAGATGTCAACCGCCCGATGTAGATAACCGATGTCCTGGACAATCACGCCATCTCTATCGAGGAAAATAGCGGGGACACATGCGCGCTGGCTGGGAGCACGCATGCGGTAGTAGACGGCTGGTATCATGGAAACAGTTGTTGCTCGACAGCGGCGCAAATCGAATGATACGTGATCATATGAATTTCCTGAATTCGTGGCGTTTCCACGAGTGGGACCGCCAAAAGCACGTCAACCCAATCAGCCATCGCGCCTCCGCCCTTACCGGTCATTCCGATCGTATATAGCCCCCGTTTCTTCGCCGTGCGAACGGCAGCCACAACGTTGCGAGAATTTCCGCTCGTCGAGATTCCCCAGGCTACGTCACCCGGGATTCCGTGTGCCTCGATTTCCCTTGAGAACACTTCATCATACGAGTGGTCATTGGCCCAAGCAGTCAAAACTGCATGGTTTGAGCATAAGGCAATGGCGGGCAGCGCACGGCGCTCCTTTAAAAAGCGACCGACCATCTCGCCGCAAATATGCTGCGCGTCAGTGGAGGAGCCTCCGTTGCCGAATACAAGAAGCTTCTTGCCAGACTGAAATGCTGTAACAATGAGGGTGGTCGCACGTTCTACTTCGCCCCCGTAGTCACCGGAGGCGATTCGACTGAGAGTTGTAGCCACCTCCTCAAGTCTAGATGCAACTAGTTGGGACATGTTCACGATAGCTTTCCCTCGTGCTGACAAAGATCAATGCGTACTGCAACCACCCGCGTAGGCACGTGTACATGGGATCGATTCGAGCCACAGCCGCACCGAGCAGGCCCCGGGAAATGAAGCCGAGGTGCTCGCTCAAAATGGCGTCACTATGAGATTAGTCCTTCACAATTAAGGTCGTCGTATTCCTTTGCTGGCCCAGGAAGGGTTGCAAGCGCCGCTGACATTGCGAACCACGCCGCATTTGCCGGGATATGCAGGTTGAAGTCGGAGAGACTGTGCACGAGCATTCCGCAGGCGCCGACAGCGGAGCCAATCTGTAGCCATAAAACAGTTTCTACTTGTGAGTTGTGAGTTGGGAGCTGCAAGTTGGAAGAACGTAAGCGGCGGAACGCGAGCCAGCAGAAAATCGCAATGGATACAGGCGTCAGGATGACGCCCAGGATGCCGGTTTCCGCAATGAACTGGGCGTAGTCGTTGTGAGCGTATGGGATTGCCAAGTCAGTAACGATCCCTTGATACCTGGGATAGGCTACTTCAAACGCTCCCAGCCCGACACCATACGCCAAGTGATTGCGGGCGATGTGCAATGAATCATTTGTCAGTCGGATCCGGTATTCCTCGGCAAGCTCGGGCCTTTGAGCCATTGTCTCCCATCGTTTCCAGGTATCGTGGGGATCGAGCCAGAGGAAGCAGCACCCAGCAAGGGCAGCCAGCACACACCCAGTAACCAGCGCCCGATTACGGGCATGCCCGACCGTACCGCCGCGCAATATAGCAATCGCAAAGATTATTGACTCAACCGACAAAGCGATAGTCCCGCCCCGCGAGCCAGAAAGAAAGAGCGACACCACAGCGATGAAAATCGCGAATAAGAGAAAAGGCCTAGCCGGATGTTTTGAACGCAAGCCGAGGGCTAGTCCCGCCGCAATCGGGATCAGGATTTCCATCAGACCGGCGTAGTGATTGCGGTTAACGTAAGGCCCGAAGACCCAACCGCCCCAGCGCGGCCTGATTGTGCCGTATAGTATTCCCGGCGTTACGAAGAACTGCAAAATGGAGAAGACCGACACCACAAACGTGTATATCGCCACGACTGCTGCACTGGCTTTCCATACCTTCGGTGTTGCGGCGGCAAACAGATGCTGGGCCAAGAAGAAAATCAGCAACGGTAGCACGAGCTTGATCAGCGCTTCCCGGGTGCCGATACGGTCCGCGGTCAACCCAGCCGAGAACTGAACGGCGGCCAGTGCCAGGAGTGCCAGTAGCGGCACGTAAAGCGGCGACCATATGAAGGTGATGGTGCCAGAGCGTGCGCACCCCAGTGCCCAGAGCACGACAATAGCGGAGACGGCCACGGCCATGGTGCCCCAAGCCCAGGCTTCTACCGCGCCGAAAGCCAGCGGCGCGGCAAGGAGAAGCGCGATCAATGAAATCCGGGCAATCGTGAAGAGCGGGCTTTCAGCTTCCTGAAGAGCCGAAATACTTTTCATTGCCGAGGACGGTAAGCGCGAAAAAGAAACCACGTTCACAAACTTTTTGCCACGAAATTTACCCTCTTAAGGCAATTTATCAAGGGGTCGGACGCAGAGAGACGTTGTCGAGCCAGAAGCGGCCAGTGATGTCCATGGGAAAGACGCGGCTACGGGGGCGCCAGACGGAGATGCAGACCACGTGGGTTGCGGGACTGGTGACAAAAGTCAGTGCCACCTGATGCCAGTCCGTGGTTCCGACGGTCGTCTCGGTCGCGACATCCAGGCAGGACGGACATTGTGAGTCCTGCACCCGTAAGCGGGGGCCGCTGTCAGAGGTAATTCCCTCGGACCGGACGCGGGCAGTCAATTGGTACTGCTGGTTGGCCGCTACGGGGACCAACTGGAACAGGGGCTCGTCATTGGCGTTGTGGGCAACAGCAAAGTTGATGCGCAAGGCGCGTCTCCCGCTTTCAATCCCACGCTCCACGTTGGAATCTGCCAAGTCGAGTGCTACATATTGCAGCTCCCGGGTTTGCCAATCAAAGCCGGCGTTCAGGATGGGCTGCTCGAAACTACCGTTAAAAACTAAGTTTCCAGCTTCTGGCTTCCAGTTTCCAGACTGAACAAGGCCCAAGCGTAACATATCCTGCCAGACCGTCACGGCCTCGCTATACCGCTGAGCCCACATCAGGCGTTGCAGGTAAGGCTTCACAGATGAAAAGGCGAGTTGTGAGTTGCGGGTTGCGGGTTCCTGGCGAGTCACGATTTCTGAGTTGGCAGTTGCGAGCGACAAGGCAGTTTCCTTCCAATACTGTGCCGCCAGGTTGAATTCATTCTTTTCGGCAAGAAACCCCAGGTAGGCGCACTTGACCGCCGCCTTGCTCGATCTGCTTACAACTTCCGCCCACAGGGCAAATCCTTTCACCGCTGAGGGCGCTGAGGGAACAGAGCCCCCAGAACGATAATCTCCCGATTTGGTTTCCTGTGCACCCTCGGTGAAAGGGTTTGATTCGACAGATGAGCGCCACATAAGCGCAAACAGGTCGTAAGCGCTGTCCGGGTTCAATTCCAGCAATCGCCGGGCATGGGCAAACATCCTGCCGTCATCGCCTGTGACCGCGTAGTAGCTAACGGCCTGCCACTCTAGGCTGGGCTGCATGGGCGCCTCTCGCACCGCGCGCTCGAACGCCTGCGTCGCACACCCCTGATCGCCGAGGAGAAAACACAGGCGCCCAATCGCCAACCAGTATCTCGCTGGGCGAGGATTGAGCTCAACTGCCCGGCGTAGCTCAATCAAGGCGGCGGAGGCGTCCTCAAGCTTAGTGAGGTTCAGCATTCCCATTTGGTAGTGCAATTCGGGATTTAATGGGTCAAGCCTAAGCGCCCTGGCACCGACCGTGGGATCTTCGGACTCGCCCCACATCTGGGCCAGTGCAACGCGTAGGGTTGCGCTCTGAAAGACGAAGGCCAAGACTGAAACAGCAACCACTAAGGCAACTTTTTGGCTCTTCGAGTTAAGCGGTACAGTCAAAGCCTCTGTGTCCTCTTGCGCCCGATTAAAAGGTCACACGGGTTTGCTTTCAGACGAACTGCCGGGCGTGTTGGAGCCGCCGGCAGGATAGGTGCCGTAGGCGTGGCTGCCGTAGCCGGAGCCATATCCGTACTTGTGATAATAACGGCCGTAATAGTAATAGCCGTAGTAGTAGCCCTGTTGCCGGTAATCGAACTTGTTCAGAATCACGCCCAAGATTCGTGCGCCGGAGGTATCTAGTGTCCGCCGGGTCCGCTGGAGAGCCGCCTTGGAAGTAACGCCGCACTCGGCCACCAGAATTACTCCGTCCACAATGCGCGACAAGATCGTGGCGTCGGTTACAGCCAGCACCGGCGGGGTGTCAATGACCACATGCTCGAAGCGTTCACTCAACTTCTGCAGCAACTCTACCATCTTGTCGCTGGAGAGCAGGTCAGCTGGACTGGGAGGAGTCGGACCAGAGGGGAGAACCCATAGATCGGGCAATCCTTCGGCCTGCTGTATAGCCTCCTCAAGGGTACTAGTGCCGGTTAGCACCGCACTAATTCCCACCTTATTGTCAAGTTTTAAAAC
>JBEKQR010000379.1:0-4547 GCA_049519515.1 Candidatus Korobacteraceae bacterium | reverse complement strand
CCGTGCCGCTCCCAGGCGCAACAGGCTCTCGCGCGCGGCAGCGATCACCGCGGGATGGGTATTCATCACGCCGAGAGGGTCCAGCCCGACGAGGTTGGGTTTGAGCAGCACCCTTTTCCCGCGCAGGGGAAGAGCGAATTCGCGCAGGCTTTCGTAGATCAGCGCCGATAGGTCCTGCTCATAGCCGGCGGCCCGGCAGATGGCCACGCGCGCCGCCGGGCGTTGAAACGACGGCCGCAGCGCGCTCTCGGCAGCTCTCGCGCTCAAGCCGTCATCTCCAAAGCAAATGATTCCTGGGGAGCAGTCGTGGAATCCCCCAGCAACCACTGCCAGTTTCCGCTAGCCGCCAAACACACCCAGGCGGTTACGGGAACGCTATAGAGAAACTTGTGCTTGCGGTGCAGGTCCTGCGGCCGGGGCGCCGCTGCCGGCCATGGGCGGCCATAAGCTTGCAAGCACAGTTGCGCCAAGGCAAGCGATCCGGGGCCGCGCACCTCCGGGAGACTGTTTTCCAGCCAGTCGAGGCTCAGCCGGTTCTCCGCGCGCTGGGCATGCCGGCGCAAGGCGAGAAGCGCCCACGCGGTTGGAATAACAAGCGGCTGGCCGGCAGCTCCGTAAACCAGCGGATTGCCACAGTCCCATCCTCCGCCCGGACACATGCGCTCATAAAGCAGCGCTTTGGCGGATTGGCGCCGCCGCAACAGATCGGGAGAAAGCAGTTTCCGCGGAGATTGATTCAGGACAATGAGCGTGATCGCGGTGGGCTCGACCCAACTGCTGGTCCCCGGAGTCCATCCCCAGCCTACGCAGGAATCGTCTTGCCGTAATGTGCGCGGGGCAAAGGACAGGCGGCGCAGCCAACGCTGCCACAAGGCGGCCGCCCGTGGCTGGTCTTGGTTCAGCCATCGCAGGCCGGCGGCAACAGCGCTGCGGGAATTTTTTTCGGAGAGCAGGACCCAGCAGGCAAGCGCGGTGACGGAGCAGCCCGTTTCCTGTCCCGCCGCCGGTCCGGGGTCCCCAGCAACGGCCGTTTTTGCCGTTGGTAGGGTGGCTGGCCAGGAGCCATCCGGCAATTGCGCCGCGCGCAGGAACTGAAAACCGCGGCGGCAATTTTCCTCGCAAGCTTGCGGCGGGCCTCCGGCAATGGCCGTGTCTGCCGTTGCTGGAGCAGGCTGGGCCGGGTTCAACAATGCCTGTAGCGCCCAGCATGTCGGCTCTACACGGCTTTCGCAGCCGGGGCGAAATCCCCACCCGCCGTCATAGTTTTGCGCGTTGCGCAAAGCGGGAAGGCAAATGCTTTCCACAAAGCTTGCCGGTGACGGGGCCTCGGCGCCGGAGATTGGCCCTTGCGGCACGGCCAGAGACGCGCCGGCGGCGCCATCGCCCACATCGGAAGAGCCGCGCAGCATTGCCAAAGTTCCTCCTACACCACCATTCGCGGCCTGACGGGCTCTTCCATCTCATTTAGCCCGAAGTTTTCCTCGCGGCCGCGGATTTCCAGCTGCTTGATCAGGCGATGCAGGTATCCGCGCGCCATTCCCAAGCGCCGCGCAGTTTCGGCGATGTTCCAGCCGGATGCCTGCAGGCTGCGCAAGACGAGCCGGCTCTTGAACTGGCGCACTTCCTCCTCGTAGAAGTTGGTGGCCGTGGCGTTTACGCTGTCGTCGTTGCGCAGGGCGTCCGGAAAATACTCGCAGTTGATCGTTGGCCCTTCGGACAACACCACGGCGCGCTGCACCACGTTTTCCAGCTCGCGCACGTTGCCGGGCCAGCGATACTCCTCCAGCGCCTGCAGCGCCAGGCGGGAGAACCGCTTCGCGCTCTTGCCGAACTGGCCGGCGAACGTCTGCAGGAAGTGATGCGCCAGAAGCGGAATGTCCTCGCGGCGCTCGCGCAGCGCGGGCAGGTGCATGTGGACGACATTGAGGCGGTAGAAAAGATCTTCGCGGAACTTGCCCTGCTGAACCATCTCCTGCAGATTGCGGTTGGTAGCGCTGATCACGCGGATATTGACGTTGACGCTGGTGTTGCTGCCCAGGCGCTCGAAGCTGCGCAACTGCAGGACGCGCAGCAGCTTGGGTTGCAGGCTGAGGCCGATATCGCCGATTTCGTCGAGGAAGACTGTCCCCTGGTCGGCGGCTTCCAACCGGCCCCGGCGAGTGCCGGCGGCACCAGTAAAGGCGCCTTTCTCGTGTCCGAAAAGCTCGTCTTCGATCAGGCTCTCCGGCAGGTTGGCGCAGGAAAAGGCGACGAGGGGGCCGGCGCTGCGCGGGCTCATGTGGTGGATGGCGCGCGCCAGCAGCTCCTTGCCGGTTCCGCTTTCGCCGGTGATGAGAACGGTGACGTCGCAGGCGGCGACTTTCTTGGCCAGGGCGAAAAGCTCGAGCATGACGGAGGCCGCGCCTATGATTCCGGGCACTCCGCCGTTGTCCCCGGAGATGAGGTTGAGGCGCTTGAGCTGCTTTTCCGCCGTCCGGGTTTTGCAGGCGCGCAACAGTATGCGCCGAAGCTCGACGATGTTCGGCGGGTTGGGAATGGTGTCGCAGGCCCCGTGTTCCAGAACCTGGGTGATCAGGGTGCGGTCGCCTTCATCGCACAAGGCGACGATTGCCGGGCAGGCATCGGTTTGCCGGATGGCGTCAACTGCTTGCAGTCCGCTGTCGGCGTGACCGCCGGCAGTGCGTAGATCCAGAAGCACAACGTCACACGGCTCCGGCAAAGCCAGCCATTGCTCGCGCTGCCAGTTAGCATGATGGGCAACAAAACCGGAGCCCAGGGTATGCGCGATCGCGTCGGCGAGACCCAGGTCACTCCCAATCAGACACACGTGTATACTTGACTGCTCGGACATCAGTACTCCCCAAATGGCGAGGATTATTTTTAGCTATACTCCAACAGCGGAAGAGCTTGCGGCACCGTCCGAACTTTCCGCCCGGCTCTCATCAGCCGGGTTTGCCATTGCTGGATCGCCCGCCGGTCCCAGGTCAGTTGTACTCAGGAACAAACGGTAGTCACACCTTTGCACATGAGAAGCCAGTCTCTAGCCATACCCATGAGATCATCCTAAATCCAGAGTTCCTGGTAGTTTGGCTTCATCCCCCGGCAACACACTAAGCGTTGGCAAGTGGCTGGCGAGAGCCCTTGAGCGTCATGATTATGCTAAAGGTTGGTATCTAAGTTCACACTAGGAGGAAGGCATGGGTTAACAAGTAACCCGCCGTTCTGCGGCATACCTGGCGGTCAAGTCGGCAACGCAGCCCCAACTGCAGGAACTATCCTAATCGACCATGAATGAGGGAATACCGACCAGGATTTCTACCGCTACCGGCTTTCCAGCCCGCATGGCAGGGGCAAACTTCCAGCGGTTGAAGGCAGACTTGGCAAGTTCATCCATCTCCCTCAGCATGCCCTGGTAAACCTGGAGATTGGCCACCGAACCATCTTCCGCGATTGATCCCTTAAGAATGATGTTCTTACGGGCTTTCTCGGCGGAAACGGGCAAGCGGTGAAAGTCGAACTTCTCCATCGGGCTGGGTGGAACCAAAGATTCTTCCATCTTGACTACCGTGGTGCTGCCGACGGCGGAGACGCTCTGACTGCCCGACTGGCCGGGCGCACAGTACTGCAAGATCCAATTCGCGGCCGGCATCGGCAGGAACACCGTGTACACCCTGGGGCATGGCAGGGCTTTATAAACTCCCAACCCGCCCCCGCCCATGGGCCCGGCAGAGATGACCATGGCGTTCTTGCGCACGTGCGGAGCGGCGGCGGGCACTTCAAATATCGTCTTGTTGTAACCACTCTCGGCGACTGCGACCGGACCCTTCAGGCTGACTGCCGGCGCTGCTACCGAGCCGCCGCCGCCGCCACCACTGTTACCGTGTCCGACTCCCGTGCTGCCGTCACCGCCGGCGCTGATGCCTGTCGTGGCTCCTCCGATAGAGACTGTGCCGGACCCTCCAGGCGAACCGAAGTGGGTTCCCGCCGGTGAAATCGAAAATTCTCCGTACCTGTTGCCGGGCGGCACCGTGATGTCGGTCGCCTCCGGCGCCGGGTCGGTGCTCAGAGAGAGCAGGCTCTTGTCGTCGCGTGCCGGCCCTGGCATCTGCGCCGCCTCGGCTGCCGCGGCAGGCTCCGCGCTCTTGGCGTTGGCGGCAGGAGCGGGCTCCGCCGGTGCGGGCGGAGGCGGCGGCGTCGCTAGAACCGGCCGCTCAGCGGCAGGCAGTTGAGCAAGCTTCATCTCCGGAACCGGCAGCGGCACCATGGGGGCGGCGATGTCCTTGACGGCTTGCGAGGGCGTATGTTTGGGAGCTTTCGCGGAAAGATCAATCGGTTTGATGGCCGGCGCCAGTGGATTGCCGATGACGATATTCGGGAGCCTCACCTCCTGTTCCAGGAGGATATTCGGGGGCAAGCTTGGCTGAATGATGGTCTGCTCGCTGTTGTCCGGGTGGACGGGGTTGGAAACGGCGGTGAGTGTGCCGTGGCGAGTAGTACTCCCCAACGCAGGTTTATCGGGGGTTGTTCCCCGGCCCGCTTCCCCGCCC
>JBEKQR010000378.1:0-4547 GCA_049519515.1 Candidatus Korobacteraceae bacterium | reverse complement strand
GGGTTACCCTGGTCGGGTTTGGGACTTTCTCGATTTCACAACACAGGGCCAGAAATGGACGTAATCCACAGACAGGAACGCTCATCAAGATCGCTGCACGGCGGGTGGCCAAGTTCACGCCGGGCGAAGAGCTGAGGAAGGCCGTCAACCGCAAGTAACGTGATGGGGGTCCCCCAGGAACGCCGATTTGGGGTTTACTGGGGTGACTGACGGCAGCGGGGCAACAGCGAGGGGCAATCTTCCCCTCGCTGTTTCATTTTCGCGGTCGCCGCCGGCAAGGAAAATGGCGGTCCACTGCGCGGTTTGTTGACGCTGCCAACCCGGGCGAGCGCGAGGCGGACGCTCGCCGGGAAAGCGGGTCATGCTCTTGCCGGCTCCGCCTTCGCGCGCTCGTCCGCGGCGGCGGGAACAAAGGATGCATACTCCGTGCGGGCAATGATTTCATCCTGCAGCGCGCGCGTCAGGTCGCAAAAGTAGTCGCTGTAACCGGCGACCCGCACGATCAAATCACGATATTTCTCCGGCTCGGCCTGCGCCGCCTTCAGCGTGGCCGCCGTGACCACGTTGAACTGAATGTGGTGCCCGTCCATGCGGAAATAGGAGCGAACCAGGTGTGCCAGCTTGTCCAGCCCTTCCGAGCTTTCGAGCAACTGTGGGGTGAACTTCTGGTTGAGAAGGGTTCCGCCGGTTCGCGCATGGTCCATCTTCGAGGCGGACTTGATCACCGCAGTGGGGCCGCAGCGGTCGGCGCCCTGGGCCGGAGAAATGCCGTCCGAATGCGGCTCATAGGCGCGGCGTCCGTCGGCGGTGGCGCCGGTCACCGAGCCGAAATACACGTGGCACGTGGTGGAGAGATAGTTGACGCGGTACTGTCCGCCGCGCGTATTCCGGCGTCCATTCACCGCATCGAAAAAGGCGTTGAAGACGTCGACCAGGATGGCGTCGGCGAATTCGTCGTCGTTGCCGTACTTTGGCGTGCGGTTCCACAGCAGCAGCCGGGTTTTCTCGTGGCCTTTGAAGTCGCGGGCGAGCGCTTCGAGCAGCTCATCCCAGGTTAGCGTCTTGCGCTCGAAGACGTGGTGCTTGATGGCCGCCAGGCTGTCGGTGCACGTTCCGGGGGCGACACCCTGAATGTAACTGGTGTTGTAGCGCGCTCCGCCGGCGTTGTAGTCCTTGCCGTTCTTGATGCAGTCCTCGACCAGGATCGACAGATACGGCGCCGGCATGTACTTCGCGTACAGTTGCTCGATGACGTTGTTGCCCCGCACCTTGATTTCTATGAAATGCCGTAGCTGCCGGCGGAAAGCGGCGAAGAACTGCTCGTAGCTGGCAAAGCTTCGCGGATCGCCGGTCTCGAGGCCGATCTTTTTCCCGGTGCGAGGATCGAATCCATTGTTGAGCGTGATTTCGACTACCTTGGGCAGATTGAAATACCCGGTGAGAATGTAGGCTTCCTTGCCGAAGGCGCCGGTCTCGACGCACCCGGAGGTCCCGCCGCAGCGCGCGTCCTCGATCGACTTACCCTGCCGCAGCAGCTCTTCGACCACCATGTCGGCATTGAAGATCGATGGCTGTCCCCATCCCTGGCGCACGATCTCCAACCCGCGTTTAAGGAAGCGGTCGGGATTTTTCCGGCTGAGCTGCAAATTGGACGAAGGCTGCAAGAGCCGCATCTCGTCGATTACATCCAGGATCAGGTAAGTGACCTCATTCACCCCGTCCGAGCCATCCGGCTTCAGCCCGCCGTTGTTGATGTTGGCGAAGTCCGTGTAGGTCCCGCTCTCGGCCGCCGTGACTCCAACCTTGGGCGGCGCCGGCTGGTTGTTGAACTTTACCCAGAGACACTGCAACAGTACCTTGGCCTGCTCGCGCGTTAGCGTTCCGGCCTCAAGGTCGCGCTGGTAGAACGGATAGAGATGCTGATCGAAACGCCCGGGATTGAACGAGTCCCACCCATTCAATTCTGTGACCACACCCAGATGCGTAAACCAGTAGGCCTGCAACGCCTCCCAGAAGTTCCGGGGAGCGTGCGCCGGAACGCGGCGGCACACCTCCGCGATTTGCTCGAGCTCCTTTTTGCGGCTCGGATTGCGCACGATGGCCGCCATCTTCGCGGCCTTTTCGGCATGCCGTTCGACGAAGCGCATCATCGCATCGGCGGCAATCGTCATGGCCGTGAGCTCTTCCTGCTTGTTGTGGAACTCCGGGTCATTATGGAAGTCGAGCTCATCCAGGCGCTGCTGGATCTCCGCTTTCAGATCAATCAGACCCTTGCGGTAGATGATGTCGCCCAGGACGGTATGCCCGGGAGCGCGCTGTTCCATGAATTCCGTGTACATCCCGGCCTCATAGGCGTCCTTCCAGCTCTGCGACATTTCCGCGAAAATCAGGTCGCGCATAGAGCGGTTACGCCAATACGGGATAATTGTTTCGCCCTGAGTACGGCACGCCTCCTCATCTGCTGTGTAGGAAATCTTCTCCCGCGTGTTGAGGATTTCAAAATCCGCCATGCTGTGGCAACAGAGCTCCGGGAATGTGGGCGTCGCCTTGGGACGCGGCCCGCGTTCGCCGACGATCAGGTCGTCCGGCCCAATGTAGATTTCCTTGTGTTCCATCAGATACAGAAATGAGCGGGCGCGGCGTATTGGAGCCGAGACTGTCTTGTCGGTCGAGTAGAACTCCGTCATCAGCGCGGCCCGCTCGATCGAGAGAGAGGGCTTTGTGGTGACCGTTTCTTGTCTTAGTCTGGTGATGCGCTCGTCCATGGATCAGCCTCCAATTCGCACGTCGAAGCCGTCGCGGGCCAGGCGTGCCGCAACCGCCTGCATCTGATCTGGCGTGGGCTGGGCTACCGCGCCCATGCGATGCTCTAGCTTTATCCTATGGTACTTGTCACTGCCAATCCTGTGATAGGGAAGCAGGTCGATTCGTTTTAGACCCAGGGGAGAGAGGAACTCCGATACGGCGCGGAGATTCTCCTCGTCGTCGTTGACGCCGGGAATCAAGGGCATGCGGATATCAATTGCCTTGCCGTGGGCGGCCAGTTGCGTCAGATTCTTCAGGATCAGTTTGTTGTCGGCGCCGGTGAACTGCCGGTGCCGTTCGCTGTCCATCACCTTCAGATCGTACAAGAACATGTCCGCATGCTCGCTGATGCGGCTGAGCGCGGTCGAATCACAGTAGCCGCACGTGTCCAGAACCGTATGCACGCCCTGCGCGTGGCAGGCGACGAGAAGCGCTTCCAGAAAAGCCGGCTGCATCAGGGGCTCGCCGCCGGAAATGGTAACGCCTCCGCCGGACTCCTCGAAGAAGGTCCGGTCCTTCAGGATCTCCGTCACCGTGTCCGAGACGGTAATCCACCGGCCGGCCATTTCGCGGGCATTCGTAAGGCAGGCATCCACGCATTGCCCGCAACGCTGGCAGACTTGGTCGTCGCTTTGTCCGGGATCATCAGCGCGCAGCGCGCCTTGTGGACAGGCGCGAATGCAGTCGCCGCAACGAATGCAGCGCTCTTCGAAATACACCACCTGCGGCTGCCGCGACTGGCTCTCCGGGTTATGACACCAGCGGCAGGACAAAGGGCAGCCCTTAAAGAAGACGGTGGTCCGAATGCCAGGCCCATCATGGACGGAAAACCGCATGATGTTGAACACCATCCCTCGCGGCTCAGCGGACTGCCAGGGGTCCCCGGCACGCGTCGCTTTTTCGCGCGCTGCGGTGGAACGCTGATGCTGCTTCTCGAGAGGTGGATCGGCTGCCATTTGCAGCATGGTATCGCAGTCTGGCCGATTCAATACACAGGATTAAGGGGCTGTGCTAAACCGCCCCGGCGTCAGGTGGCGGATAACTGATCCGCGTTCCGTCCACTTTGGCCCACGGCGTCAGCGAATGCGGCCGGAGCTGTGTCGCGCTGGCGATTTCCAGCGCATGGATGCCTCTCACCAGCAATGCGTCTGCGATCAGCGAACGGTGGCAGCGCCATGGAACCGCCTCGGCACACATGATCGCCGTCCGCTCTTGCCGGGCAAGTGCGATGAGTTCGTCGAGACTCTCCTCGAACTCGCCCGTCCCCATGTAATCCGCAAACCCCCGGAACCCGGCGTTTCGCCAGCCCGTGTTGGGCGAGTCTGGACGGGCATGGCGCAGCCCGCCAAGGCCGGGCATGTGCCGGTAGTGAATACGGGCATTGTGAAGCGCGGGCGCCAGGCGGTCGCGGCCGAATTGAGGATTGTGCCGTGAACGGGGAATGGTGCGCACGTCCACGAGTCTCCGCACCGCGTGCGATTTCAGCAGATGGATGAACTCTTCGATGGGCCGCGTCGAATGGCCTATCGTCAGTACCTCCAACGGCGTGGGTGTATACGGTTTCATTCGCGCAATGCGCCAACGGATGTCTATCGGATAAGACCAGCACCAGTTCTGTAACAATGAGCGTGCGCGATTCGAGGCGCTTGTTAGATGGTGGCAGATATAAATAGACATTCCAAATAAATATTTGACATAAAAATCTTCCGGCGGCACAATGCAAAGCCATTCCCCTGCTCGCG